>CALUOU010000127.1 GCA_944322335.1 uncultured Bacteroides sp. | reverse complement strand
ACGTATGCAAAATCTTGCACAGGCGTATGCAAAACGGTTATGACGGTAACCGTTGATAGGCACAGGCTCTTCTGCCAGAAAGATGGACACAAAAATGTCCGCACAGCAAGCTATGCGGCAAGCCACATGCGACCGCATAAAAAGAGGGGGAGTCTCTCTCCCCCCCTCTCGCTAAAAGAATATGTACGTTTTGTCTTTCCTCAATAAATCAGTTCCACATTGTCTATCCAAAGCGAATTGCCCGGTGAGCCTATATATGCCCCGCCATGGCTGGAAGTGAATTGAAGAAGCAGGTGAGTCGGCACATCATCAGGAGTCCCCCATGCCACTTCTTTCACGGGAACCATTTCTCCCTTGCTGTTTTTGGCATATCGTTCTTGAGCTTGCAGGCGCATCATTTGCGGCTTATAGTTTGGATCGCCTGTGATGTCGCCATACATTATGGCATAAGTGGCGTCGTTGCGCCAGTCGGTCGTGTTGTAATAGCGCACGACCATAGTGCCAACCCGTTTGGCATAAAGGTTGCCGTCTTTATCCTCCCAGCGCTTTTGCAGGAAGAGGTTCACTTCCGGAAAATCCTTTCCTTCAATGTCTTTAATCCTGCTGAATCCCGTAGCACGAATACGCTTCTCCCGGTCGGACATTTTCACTTTGTAGTCAAACCGTATGGCTATGGGCTTTTTGGAGAAAGGGATGCCACAGTCCATCGTCTTCATAGGATTCTTGGTGGTGCGGATAGGCTCCTGCATTTCCCCTAAGAAAATGGATCCTGCGGCCAGTACGGTAATGTCAACCAGTCCAAACACTTTCACACTCTCCATCCTCGTATCCATTCGGGCACAATACCCATCGCCTCTTTTCTCCGGAAAGACTGAAGTGTTGGTTTTAGTAATGCCGGCCACACGGGCCATCACATTGGAAGATGCCCACGGAGAGCCTCCCATGTTCCTATAAGCTTCGTTGTCCGTCAGCGTTGCGGAAGGCCCGATAGCATATACATGTTTCACTTCCCCACCGATAATGCCTGATTCCTTAATCTGGCGGTCAATCCATTGATCCATGTTGCCGAACGGGATGGCCTGGATGTTTTGTTCCTGAGCGGAAACAGCCATGCTGCATAAAAGAGCGCACAACAAAGCTCCTCTGCTTGCAACTTTTCCAAATCTCATCATTTTCATTACAACCTTTTTCTTACTGCATTTTCCACCATCAAATCTCATAATGCCATTGTTCCAATGCAAAGCCCCAATGATCGCGCACTAACTGGACTGTACGCTCATCATATTTATATTTATTCTTCTTATACCCTTTTTTGCCGCCCACATATTTTTCAATGGCAGACTTGGCCTCCGCAAAGCCAGGAATTGACAAGGCTTGATAGATTTGTTCCGTCATGCCCATTGCGTCCGCCTCAAAATCCTCGAATCTCACTTCGATCAAGTTTCCCTTTGGCACACATCCCTTGTCTGACTCATATTTATGATAGAGCTTGGCATAGATAGAAAGGATATTTTGCTCCAGCTCCTCTGGAGAGATGTCCTGAAGCTTTAGCGGCTGGATAGTGTTTGTAAAGAAATTGCGTGTGCTCTCGAACACCGTATAGGGGTTGCGCATCAGATAGATGAACTTGGCGTTGGGGAACATCTTCACAAGCTCTTTAACCCGTCCCGTATGAGGCGGATTCTTGCTAAGAAATTGGGTGCCATGCGTATTCCATAGCGAAATCTTGATTAGTTTGACAAAGACTTCCTCGAAAACCTTCAGCTCTTTTTCACTGATACCGTTGAAAAGAAGGTATTTATCGGCGTATTCCTGCTGGTGTTTCGGCAAGAACCAAAAATTATAATAGGTATAAGGCATCATGTTTGCCAATGCGAACTCCTCTTCCTGAGGCAGATCGACTGCCAGTTCCATGTTGTCGGTCGGACGCTTGTCTGGCATCAGCCAACTCATGTTTTTCTTAAAGAACGGCTGTCCCCACATCATCAGGTGCGGGAACACGGTCTGATAGGTCGTATTGTATCCAAAGTGTTTGTCGCAAGAGAACACGTTATGCATAAAGGTCGTTCCGCTGCGCCAATGCCCTAAGATGAATACCGGATCGTGTTCCAGCGGTTTGTCGGCCAGCTGTTTGTCATAGCGTTTGTCCTGCAGAGGCGCCAGCGTGGAAAGCAAGCGGCATACCATCTTGGTCAATCCGTATTTTCTCCGATAGGGAGGATCGATGGCACGGCCTTCCGTTATGGCCTTAAACGTTTTCCAGTCAGCACCTACCAGTGTATTGATAGGAAGTTTGTTAAATTCAAGTAACCCCATTTCCTTTGATGATTAGTGATTAATGTTTAGTAGTCCTTAATGATTCACCTTGATTTCCAATCCTTGGCGTTTCAATTCTTTCACCGCTTTCCCGATGGCTTCGTAATGCACAGGGTCGATGCCCAGCTTAGGCAGATCCAGCACAGGGATATCGGCGTCCATATGCATATCTTTGTCTTCCACCCGATCGATTATCATTCCCACCGCGCTTGTATTGTTACTGATAGGATCAATCAGGATGAAGGCTCCTGTAGCCTTGTTTTTCTGATAGGGATCAAAGAACAGTTCCTTGGCTGTAGTCAGTACCACTCTGGCAATCTGGTTAAGTTGCATGGGCGCATCCTCTTCAGCCAGTTTGCCATTCTCCACAGAGAGGTGCTCCATCGTATTGATGTCCACTTTGTACTTGATGCTGTCAATGTGTGTGCGGCTCAAGTTGGTGGTCTGCTTGATGAAGAAAGATTTATTCATATCCATTGGCTCTTCATCCATCCATACCATCATGGCTTCGATATTACGGTCTACGACCGGAAGATTGTCAGGACGCACCAGCATTTCTCCCCTCGACACATCGATTTCGTCCTCCAATGTAAGTGTTACAGACTGAGGCGGGAACGCATAGTCAACGTCTCCATCGTATGTTACAATGCGCTTGATATGTGAACGCTTTCCAGAAGGCAGAGCCATCACTTCGTCTCCCTTACGGACAACGCCGGAAGAAACTTTTCCGCAAAATCCTCGGAAATCAAGATTAGGACGAAGCACATATTGCACGGGAAAACGGAAATCTGTCAGGTTGTGGTCGTTGCCGATATGCACCGTTTCCAAGAAGTCAAGCAAAGCCGGACCTTTATACCAAGGAGTGCGGTCGGACTTTGCCACTACATTATCGCCATCCAATGCCGACAAGGGAATACATGTCACGTCAGGAATGCCCAAGGGTCTCACAAAATCCAGATAAGTTTCCACGATCTCGTTGAAGCGTGTTTCCGAAAAATCCACCAAGTCCATTTTATTGACAGCCAGCACTACATGCTTGATGCCTAACAGAGAGACCAAGAAGGTATGGCGGCGTGTCTGTGTGATCACCCCTAAACGGGCATCCACCAGGATAATTGCCAGATTGGCCGTAGATCCTCCTGTTATCATGTTGCGTGTATACTGTTCATGTCCCGGAGTGTCAGCAATGATAAACTTGCGGTTGTTGGTTGAAAAATAGCGGTATGCCACATCAATGGTAATGCCTTGCTCACGCTCCGCCTTCAGGCCATCGAGCAAAAGCGCATAGTCTATATGGTCTCCTGCGTTTCCCATACGCTTGCTGTCGCGTTCCAGAGCGTCCAGCTGGTCCTCATAAATTTTCTTGCTGTCAAACAAGAGACGGCCTATCAATGTAGATTTTCCATCGTCCACGCTTCCAGCCGTCAGGAAACGGAGCAGATCCTTCTGTTCATCTTTGCGGAGAAACTCCTCAATTGACAATTTCCCGTCAGTATATTTATCTTCATTCATTGTTTTCAATATATGGTTTTCGATTATTCTCTTTTTCGTTTGTCGTCTCTATAAGTTTTTAACGACATCCGTCCGCTTCTCATTTTATCCGTTGTCAGAAGTATCCTTCACGTTTCTTCTGCTCCATGCTCGCTTCCTGATCGAAATCAATCACGCGGGTTGTGCGTTCACTCTTCGTGGTGGTCATCATTTCCTCCACAATTTTCTCGATCGTATCCGCGTCGCTCTCTACGGCTCCCGTCAATGGCCAGCACCCTAAAGTGCGGAAACGTATTTTCTTCATCTGGATTTTGTCGCGGTACTGCTCTGGCAAGCGGTCATCGTCAGGCATGATCAGATTGCCGTCAATCTCCACACAAGGACGTTCTTTGGCGAAATAAAGCGGAACGATGGGGATATTTTCCAGACGAATGTATTGCCAGATGTCCAGTTCCGTCCAATTGCTCAAAGGGAAAACCCGGATGCTCTCACCTTTATGAATGCGGGCATTGTAGATATCCCACAATTCCGGACGCTGGTTTTTAGGATCCCATTGATGAAACCGGTCACGGAAAGAGAAAATGCGCTCTTTGGCCCGTGACTTCTCTTCATCTCTGCGCGCGCCTCCGAAGGCCGCGTCAAATTTGTATTTGTCCAACGCATGCAGCAAAGCTTGTGTCTTCATCAGGTCAGTATGCACTTTACTGCCATGTGTGAAAGGTCCCACACCTGCGCGGAAAGCTTCCATATTGCTCTCCACAATCAGATTCCAGCCGTATTTTTCAGCATACTCATCCCGGAATTGTATCATTTCCTTAAACTTCCACTTAGAGTCAATATGCATCAATGGAAAAGGGACCTTGCCCGGATAAAACGCCTTTTCGGCCAAGCGCACCATTACCGAAGAATCTTTGCCAATGCTATATAGCATGACAGGATTCTCAAATTCAGCTGCCACCTCACGGATAATGTGAATGGATTCAGCTTCCAATTCTTTTAAATGACTTAATTTATATGTCTCTTCCATTTTTCTCCGTAACTTGATTGTTGATTATAAAAAACACATCTGTCTCCGCATCAGAGCTGCATGGGTTTCCTGAACACGCGGGCGTAGACAACAGTCAGAAGCTTCTCCATTGATTCTTCCAGACTTAACACGGAAGTGTCGAGGGTTAAAGCCGGACGCAGAGGAGCTTCAAAAGGTGCGGTAATGCCTGTGAAGTTTTGAATCTCTCCCCGACGGGCCTTGGCATACAGCCCTTTCACATCTCGTTTTTCACATTCCTCTAAGGGAGTGCTGAGATAGATTTCCATGAAGTCTTTTTCTCCTATGATGTCGGCGGCCATCTTCCGCATGGCATGCGTAGGGCTGATAAAAGCGGCAATCGTGATAATGCCTGTGTCCACGAACAGTTTGCCAATTTCCGCTATGCGGCGGATGTTTTCCATGCGGTCTGCTTCAGAAAAGCCCAGATTGCTGTTAATGCCGGTACGAATGTTGTCACCATCTAACACGCGGGCTAGCAAGCCACGCTCTTGGAGCTTGTGTTCCAAAGCAAGAGCCAATGTGGTCTTTCCCGATCCGCTCAATCCGGTAAACCAAATCATCACTGAATTTTGTCCAAGCAAAGCTTCCTTTCTTCCCCGGGGAATCATCTTATCAAAAACCGGATAGATATTGTTGCTGTTTTTTTCCATATTTTTATATGTTTATTCGTCTTATTTTAAGTTCGTCTGTTCCGTTATTAAAAATGTCCGTTTCCTCACATGTTCGGACTCAAGTGTCTACGCCGAGACAAAAGGCCAAATCAAAGGGATCAGCCCAACCGAAATAATCATTACAATCAGATCCATCGGAATACCTATCTTTACAAAATCTGTAAACTTGTAGTTGCCGGCTCCCTGTACGATCAGATTGGTCTGATACCCGATGGGAGTGGCAAAACCTGCCGATGCCGCAATGCAAATGGCTATAAAAAAAGGCATGGGATCGACATTGAACTTGGCCGCCGTTTCCAACGCCAACGGAAAGGCCAGAGCCGCCGCCGCATTATTCGTGATGAGCTCGGTTATTATAAGCGTGACCAGATAGAGCAACCCCAAGGCTCCCCAAGCGCCTAAGGAGCCGGAAACACTCTTGATAAAATTGGCTATGAAGGCTGCTAAGCCAGACTCTTCCATTGCGGCACTGATGGCAAAAGCGCAAGCAATGGTGATGAGAATATCCCAGCTGATGTATTTAGTATATTTTTTAGGAGGGAAAAGCTTTAGCCATGCCATCACGACAGCTGTGACCGAAGCAAAGAAGAACATATCCAGTTTCACGTCTGGAAAACGTTCCTGCACAAATGGCAGTTCACCGATAGTAGCTCCTACAATCATGACAATCAGCAAGGCAAGTGCAGTCCATTTTTTCCAGACTGGAACAGAATTGGCCGGAATCTCTTTCCCATTGGTCATCATCAGGAAAACTGAAGAATCCCCCCATGTGCGCGTAAAGGCATCATCGGCCAACAAGACGAGCGTATCGCCTTCTTGCAATCGGACTTCTCCCAAGTTGGAAGTGATCACCTGTCCTCCTTGCCTGATTTCCCTGACTTCCGCTCCATAACGGCGCTTGAAATCGAAATGCTTCAGCTTCCGCTTTAAGCCTGGGAAACGGGATGCTAAAACAACTTCCACCACGTGTTTCCCCGTTTCTTCAGCTGCGTCGGCTTCTTCGTCTTCAAAATTGTCGGGACGGTCTGCAGGAAGCAGTTTTTTAGATGCCAATATGATAAATGCCAGACCTGCGACGGTAATGGGGATGCCTATATAAGCCAAGTCAAACATCTTCAGCCCTTCCAATCCACGGTCAATCATCATGCCATGCACAACCAGATTGGTCGAAGTGCCAATGAGTGTACACAAACCGCCAAGAATGGTGGCATATGACAAAGGAATGAGAAATTTCGTGCATGAAAGGCCAACTTTCTTTGACCAGTTTTTCAAAATCGGAGCGAAGATGACAACTACAGGCGTGTTATTCAGGAAAGCAGAAAAAGCACTTACTACAGGAAGAATTCGCAATTGCGCTTTCGTGACCGAAGTCCCTTTTTCAGGCAAGAGCTTCTTGACCACTGTGCTCAACGCCCCACTTTGCCGGATGCCCTCGCTGACCAGAAACAGCAGAGCTACGGTTATCATCCCGCGATTGCTGAAGCCGGCCACCATTTGTTTGGGAGTAATGATGCCTGCTGCCATGAAAACCACAACGAGACTGAGCAATACAATGCCCGGCCGCATCTTGTCCATAATCAAGGCCACCAGCATGCCTGTCAGCCCCAGCAATACAAATATAATCTCAAATGTCATATGTCAGTCTCTATTTTATGTTTATTTTCTACTATAAACCATGGGTTGTGCAGATCTTCCTTGTTATAAGAAAGCGGTGAGTTTTGGCCTGCTTGGTAGATCTCTTTTCCTGAGGCCCGTGCAATGGCATGCCCTGCGGCCGTATCCCATTCCATGGTAGGAGCAAAACGAGGATAGACATCGGCCACTCCTTCTGCCACTAAGCAGATTTTAATGGAACTCCCGCTCGACTGTAACCTTACATCGGCATGGTGCCGCTTCATTTCTGCGATGTAAGCTTCTGTCTCTTGTGTCAGATGAGAACGCGAAGCCACTGCCACGAAGTCGTCATGTGCAGCCGCCACATCAGGCAAACGAATTGCCATCGCGTTCAGTTCCTCCAAGGATTTTCCGTCGCGCGCGATGATATTGCTCAACTTATAAGCTCCCATCGTTTCTTCAGCCCAATAAAGAGTACGTTTCACCGGCACATAGATCACACCGCCAACTGGAACCGAATGGAACACCCATGCGATGTTGACCGTGAATTCTCCGTTCCGCTTGATAAACTCTTTGGTGCCATCCAAGGGGTCTACAATCCACAAGGCTTCCCATTTCTTCCGTTCAGAATAAGGCAAATGTTTCCCTTCTTCACTCAAGACAGGAAAAGGAGTCTGCTTCAACTTTTCCACAATGGCAACATGTGCCTTCTTGTCGGCAATGGTCAGCGGAGAATTATCCGCTTTCCTCTCTATCTCAAAATCTGAAGCCGGATCGTTGTAGACAGCAAGTATTTGTTCACCAGCTAATAAAGCCGCATCTATCGCATTTAATAAATATCGTTGTTCCATTTTCGTAGAAATA
>CALUOU010000126.1 GCA_944322335.1 uncultured Bacteroides sp. | reverse complement strand
TCCCTTCTTCGTTAAAAACATAGATGGCCTTACTCATATTGTCCCCCACATAAATCTTGTGGTTTTGATAAACCAAGTACGTGATTTCCCCGATAAGGCAATCATCCTTTGTCTCCAAAGGCACAACCAAAGTGCTGTCTTCCACCCAATGGGAGTAATCCAAGTCTTTGTAATTCCAGTCGACTACGATGGAGGTAAGGGTTGCTGATTCCTTCGTTTTCTTTTGACCGCATCCCGTGACTGCATATGCAGCCATTAGTCCGATAATCCAATTGATCTTTCTCATATTACAAAAATTTAGAATAAACTTTCATCAAACTTGTGTTTCAGAACAGTTCCACATCCTCTTTGATCTTCTGGATGATGATGACCGGGTTGTCCTCTACATCAGCCTGCTGGAGTCTTCTGAATAGTCCCTTGACATATTCAGATTTAAAATCCTGTTCATTCCAATTGAAGTCCAATTCTTTTTCAATCACCCAGCTTGATACATTGCGATATGTCACCAGATATCCATCTTGTATCGATGACCATCGTAACGTAAGAGCCCATCCTCCCAAATTTTTGTTGTAAAAACGTTTGGCGGTCAGTTCCTTACCAGTTTTTTTGTCATAGATGATATTGCATATATCCGAACATGTCAGAAATATGTATCTGTCAGAGTGTGCAACGGTTTTTATTCCGGTAATGTAATCGTCCCTTAGCGCAACTTTCATAGCTGTAAATCCGTCTCCCCACATGTATTTTTCGGGAAGCCGCTTGTCTCCAAAATCCACCTTGTAAGCAGGCTGAACCTCTCCTTCTTTTAATTTGTACAACACATCACCCGGCCAGACTGTAAATATCGCTTCACCTTTATGTATTCCACAATATCGGTCAATAGCCCAACCGATATTAGGGTCTATTTTATCCGAAGCAAGGATCGCTTCTATGTTATCGTTCTCTTCATTTGGATTCAGTTGGAACAAATGATAAGATCCCATTGGAGGTTCGCTCTTGTCATTAAGCAGATAAAGACTGTTATCTAAACAGAACATTTCCACTCCCCATATTTGAGATGCATCTTTTTCGTAAAGAAAACTTCCGTTTTCGTCATAAAACAGAATCTTCCTTTTTAAATTGTCATAAATGACCAAACGGGAATCCGTTACAGTAAAAGCTGCAATGTTCAAATATTCTTCAGGCCCATTGCCCACTGCTCTTAACATTGATAATAGTCGCCCTTTTTCATCAAAGACATACACAGCTTTGCTAAGGTTATCCCCCACATAAATCTTGTGGTTTTGATAAACCAAGTACGTGATTTCCCCGATAAGGCAATCATCCTTTGTCTCCAAAGGCACAACCAAAGTGCTGTCTTCCACCCAATGGGAGTAATCCAAGTCTTTGCAATTCCAGTCGACTACTATAGGGGTTAGATTAGCTGACTCCTTTTGATCATGGTAACTGCATCCTGTCACAACAGGAACCCCTAATAATCCAAGGAGCAAATGTTTTATATTCATGTCTAAACTAATTTAAAAGATATGATAGTGTACACTAAGAGTCATCTCCAATGTACACTATTGATAATAGAAATTTATTGAACAGAGTAATAAGGCTTTTGATTTTCAGTTCCTCAAGATCGTATTCAACTTGATCCTAATTTCATGAAGCGTTTATGGAACTTGTTGGCAAGTAAACAAAGTGCAACCGCTTCCAGATTCTCTACAAATATTTTCTGCCCCTCTTACTTCTATTTTAGTATATGACCCATCAATATTGGGATCTGTAGAAACAAAAGATCCTCCTCCATGTATAGAAACATATTTATATAGGGGACAGTCTTTGACATCGGGTGTAAGGCTCTCAAAGAAGAACTTCCCCGACCCCTGTTCGTTACTTTCCTGTCCACCTCCCGTATTTTGACCGAAGGTTTCCAGTGTTGTTTCCACCAAGTCGTTGGTGCGATTGGCATCCAGAACGACTTTCACATTCACCAGTGCTACTGCACCTGCCACGATGGCTGTCGCCATCCATTTCATGTAATGTTTCATGTTCAAATAGTTTAATAATTAATGATTAAGTTGATTATATAGAGCGTCCATCTCTATCCGCATTTCGTCTGCCGCCTTGGATTCTACTTTCGGCGGCTTGGTCAGTACCATTCGGATCATTTTCAACGCCTGATCTTTATGGAAGAATTTTTCTTCACTGTACAGCTTTGCCAGCAAGTAATAGGGATATAGCCGGTTCGGTGCCAACAGCAAAGCGTGCTTGAAGCAAGCCTCCGCCTCAGCATAACGGCCAGCCGACTGATAGTAACGTCCTTGGGTGTTCCAGATCATCGGGTCGCAAGAGATCTGTTTTTCCCGATCCAACACACGGCACGCCTCCAAGGTACGCCCGTCTTCAAACAAAGCGGATGCATACCGCCGTAGGAATGTGCTGTGGGCATTCAGTTGTGGGAAAAGCCGGGCATATTCTTTGGCGGCCACATCATATACCGATTGTTTCCAGAGCAAGTCCGCCACCTGCCATTGGCGGTAGACTTCGGGCAGCGTATGCAGCTTCCAGACGGAACAGATCCCTCCTATGCATAGACCGGCCAATAAGATCCGTGTCCGCCAGGATTTGCCTGTTCGGGTCTCTACAGAAGAGGGAGGAGCGGACACGCAGAATGCCCCGAATGCCACTACCGCCAAACCAAAGGGAAGGATCTGCAACGGATAGGAAGAGAAAGCGAAAACGGCAAAGGCCAGCAACGCTCCGACATAGCCGTATGACCGTGCCGACTTTCCGCTTCGAAACACGACGATGCCCCACGCCAAGAAAAACGCCAGCAACAGGATGCCGCCCTCTATAAGCAGCTGCAGGTAGTCGTTGAACGCATATTCCACTTGCCCTGCCACCCGCTCTGCCAGAGCGGAAGCCTCGCCCGAAGTGAAATAGGCCGCTTGGGCATTGCCCGCCACGGCTGGAAAACTTCCTGCACCATAGCCGGCAAGGGGACGTTCGGCAAAGGCATGGAAGCTGTTGTTCCATATCAGCAGCCTGCCATACGCTGAATCCGCTTTCAGAAAGAACAATGCGAATCCCGCCGCAACCAGAATTCCGAGCGCTATGCCGACAAAAGCCCACATCTTCATTCTTCCATTCTTAAAGCACGTCTGCAAGCGTTGCCATGCCCTTTTTTCCATGCATACCACCCAAGTGATGCCGATTGCCAAGGCAATCCAAGCGGAACGGCTCATGGCAGCTGGAAGAATACTGAATGTAAGCAGGACAGCCAGAAGGTGCAGGTATCTGAGCCATCCGCAGGAACGGAAAAATCCATGCAGGCAAACCGGAAGCATCATGGCCAGATAGCCGGAATAAGGACCGGGATTGAAGAACGGTCCTGTAATCCGGAAATGGACATGTATAGGTTTTGCCCAACCGTAGAGTTGAAGCAGCCCCCAACAAACCAGAAAACAGCATAATAAGGACGTGAAAGTGGGAACGATTTTTCGGATGTCGGAACAAACAGAAGCCGTCCATCTGGCCTCGAACCAGAAAATCCACAGGAGTACCGAATAAAAGATTTTCCAGTCCGCCAAGTGAAGGGAATAGTCATACCGCAACAGATAACAGGCCACCCCAAGGGTGATCAGCCAGTCGGACAAATGAAAACGGAATGTTTTTTTGGCGTGTTTCAAAGAGATTCCCCAAAGGGCAATGCTGACAAGGGCCATGCTGAGAGCCAGCGGATACAGACGGAAGTAACAGTCGTTGACGGCAAAAGGTGCGAAAGGGCTGCATATCACTACGAACAGCATGCAGGCTGCAGTGACAGGTAAGGTAAGAGGGTGATATGTCTTTATGGCATGACGCATTTTTTATGGCTTTGCTTATAAATGGTAATTATGTTGAGAATATGATGTCGCAAATGTAATGGATTTAGTTGAAAAAAATGCAAATATGGAAGTTGAAAAGTCATCTTTTGTGCTTGTTTTTAACATGTGTAAACAAGGTCGACGCTTCTTTCCATGATGGCGACGCTATACGCACATTATTGGTTACTTGCCCAAGTATTATTGGATGCTTTGCCTTTTATTATTGCTTCATTGGCCATTTATCCAATGATGTTTCACAACCAGCTTTTTCAGCTGTGTTTTTCAAGATGAATCCCTGTTTTTCTTCAAGGCAACCGCATCCAGATTTCCACCGTCTTTTTCAGATGTTGCATGGGGAGAGTTTACAATCTGACACTTTGCATTTCTTCCCTTTTCAGAATCGCTTGTTTCCGTCTCATCGGACGGTCCGCTCCAAAAAACGAAACGAAAATCCGCAGTAGGCTGTCTTGTAGGGAGGTAGCGAAATGTTTACATTTCAAATAGAGTTTCCGATCCTCTTTTTTCGGCAGGAAGAAGCCTGGAAAACGCATTCCGTTCCCTTTGCACGCGTGGTAAGCAACCTTCCCTCGCGTGGTAAGGAAGCTTCTCACGTATGACAAGGAAGGTTTTCACGCGTGGCAAGCAACCCTTTTCTCGCGTGATTCGCCTACTGATGACACGCTTCAAGCCCTCAAAATGCGGCTTGTTTCGTATGTTTATTCGATATGTGTGCAGTTTGGGGCTCTATTTGGAGGGTTTTGAAAAGAGGAGCTGTCAGCAGATGTGGAATAGATGTATCGTTTTGACGGGAAAACAGGTCTGTCATTGACAAACAGGCCGGCATGGAAAAACCTTTGGAGGAAGGCTGGTGAGGAGTGAGTTGGCAAGTTGACGGGCCGTTGGGTTTATCAACAGGCAGTTTTGCATTTTATAACTCACTGTCTGCCTCATCGCCTTGCGGCCTCGTCAACTTGTCCTCTTGTCTACTAAAGCTCTTTCTTTGGAAAAATTTCTTCAATCAGGTTGGTTGCTCCCGCATACTTTTCGATGATGAAGAGCACATAGCGGATGTCCACGCACGAAGCCCGCTGTAGGGTGGGGTGGAAGGCAATGTCTCCTGTCAGCCCTTCGTAATTGCGGTCGAAGGCCACTCCGATCAGTTCTCCCTTGGCGTTGAGCACCGGGCTTCCTGAGTTTCCGCCCGTGTTGTCCGTATTGACAAGGAAGCAGACAGGCATATCTCCCGAAGCCAGGGCATAGCGTCCGAAATCCTTGTCGCGGTAGAGCTGTTTCAGCTTTTCGGGCACGACAAACTCCGGATTGGCAGGATCCTCTTTCTCCATCACTCCTTTCAGTGTGGTGAAATGCTCATACTCGATGCCATCGGCCGGGCGGTAGGGCAAGACCTGTCCATAAGTGAGGCGCAGGGTGGAATTGGCGTCCGGATAGAGAGGCTTTCCCTCGCTCCGCTTCAGTTCCATCATGCCTTTCACCCACGTGCGGTGAGCCTCGTCATACTCCCGGTTGGCTTCCGCCATGCCCATGGCTGTTTGGAGCAAGCCGTCGGTGATGGAGTATTTGAACAAGACCATCCAGTCGTTGTTGATCTTGTAAAGCGTGGGCTTTTGGATGAACAGCTCAAAATTGTCCGGACTTCCGAAGATGGAGTGCTCAAAGCAAGCATCTACGAAAGCGTCGCTATCCCCCTTGAACCGTTTGCCGATGACCTGGAAGATGCTGATGCGCTCTTCGGCGGGAATGTATCGGGCGTATGTGCGCAACATTTCTTTAGCCACGGCCCGCTCCACCTCTGGGAAGGGCACGGAGGCGAAATAGCGTGCCGCCTCTTGTCTGAGGGAGTCGGACAGCTTCCGGATGCGTTTCTTGTCCTTATCCTTGAGTGCTGCGGCCAAAGGAGTCGTGTCAGGGATGCGCATGAAGTCCAGCCCTGTGACCAGCGCTTCTTGGATGGCCTGCTGGCGGTACATCAGGGGCTTGCGCCGTGCTACAATGCTTTGTATGCGCGAGAAGGCTTGCTGGCAGGACGAGTCTCCTGTCGTTTTTCCGCGTGCGAGCAGACGTGCCTGCTGGGCGCGTTTGGTGTCGAGCACGTGCAGGCGCACCAGTCCTTCGTTCATGCCCATGGCGTTTTTCCAGTAATTGGCGCTGGAGGCATATTTGCTGGCATAGTGTATGCGCACGGTGTCGTTCTTCTTCATCTGCTCCATCAGCACACGCTGGCGGATGTCGCGGATGTGGTGGCGCATGAAGTTGGTGGTCTGCATGCGCTCTTCCACCTCGTCGGCAATCATGTAGCGCCAGTTTCTTCCGGGAAATCCCATGAGGAAGGCAAAGTCCCCTTCCTTGTATCCGTCAAGGCTGATCCGCAAGTGCCGTTTGGGGCGTAAAGGCCGGTTATCAGGACTGTAGGGTGCGGGTTTTCCCTGCGGGTCGGCATAGATGCGGAAGAGAGAGAAGTCGCCCGTGTGGCGCGGCCACATCCAGTTGTCCGTGTCAGCTCCGAACTTTCCGATGCTCGAAGGCGGCGCACCCACCATGCGTATGTCCTGGTAGACGGTCTTCAGAAACAGGTAGTGCCGGTTTCCTCCATAGAAGGCCTTCAGCTCCAGGCGTTGTCCCTGTCCGAGGGCAAGACCCTGCTCGTCGGCATAGCGTTGGGCTATGGCACTCAGGTGCTTGGGCGATAGATAGTTGGCTCCCAGTGGGCCTGGGTCGTTTTCAAGTTGCTTATGCACGTAGTCCGACACGTCCCATATCCGGTCGATGAATGTGACGGTCAGTCCCTTGCAGGGCAATTCCTCCTGTTGGGTTCTGGCCCAGAATCCGTCGGTGAGATAGTCGTGCTCCACGCTGGAGTGTTGCTGGATGTAGGGATAGCCGCAGTGGTGGTTGGTCATCACCAAGCCTTGTCCGGAAATCACTTCCCCCGTACATCCTCCTCCAAACTGCACCACGGCATCCTTCAGGGAGATGCTGTCCGGATTGTAGATCTGTTCCGCAGGAATGAGAAGCCCCAGTTCCTGCATGGCCACTTCGTTCTGGCTTTTCAGGTCGGTCAGCATCCACATCCCTTCGTCCGCCCTTCCCGGAAGAAGGACGGAGAAGAGTAGGGCGGTAAGGCAGATTCTTTTCATTCGATAATGGTCATTTCGTTGATCAAATGAGTGCATCCGCCTAATTTTTCGAGGATGAAAAGCATGTAGCGAATGTCCAAGGCGATGCAACGTTGGAGGTTGTTGTCAAAATTGATGTCTCCGCTCAGCGATTCCCAGTTTCCGTCGAAGGCACATCCGATGAGGTTCCCTTCTCCATCGATGACGGGCGATCCGGAGTTTCCGCCGGTGATGTCATTGGTGGTGAGGAAACATACAGGCATGGTGCCGTCCGGCATGGCATAGCGTCCGAAGTCTTTTTTCAGGATCAGCTCTTTCAGTTTGGCCGGTACGTTGAACTCCGGATTCTGAGGATCCTCCTTCTCCAGGATGCCATCGGTGGTGGTATAGAAGTCATAGTGTACGGCATCTTTGGGGTTGTAGGACTTCACGTTCCCATAGGTGAGCCGGATGGTGAAGTTTGCATCGGGATAGGAAGGCACGGGAAGCTTCATTTCGTTCAGTCCGCGCACGTAAGCCTTGTGGAGCAGGTCAAGCCCTTTGGAGCATTCCTTCAGCTCTTGGTACAAAGTGTCGATCTTTTCGATCTTGGTGCGGCTGTAAAGGGTTGCAGGGTCATTGGCGATGGCCTTGAGGGTGGGATCCTTCAGGAATTTGTCCAGGCTTTCCCGGCTGGAGAGGATGGAGTTGTCATACATATCGTCTACGAAGGCATCCACATTCCCTTGGTATTTCTCCTTGATGACCTGGTAGAAGGCAGGCATCTCTGCTTCAGAGACCGCTTTGCACAAGGCCGGTATCATGGCTTTGGCCACAGCTCTGTCCACTTCCTTGTCATAGTCCTTGTTGTAGATGGAATTGTAGACATCTTCCAGCTGTTTCTTGGCCACTTCCAGCAGGGAATCGTTTTTCGTCTCCAACGCCTCTTTCATCTTGTCCATGATGGCTGGCGCACATCCGAACTCGATGGTGCGGCTCAGTCCCTCCCGGATGTACATATAGCGGCGCATGACAGGTGTCACCTTTTCTACGGCGGCATCTATTTTCTCCACCACACCTTCATATTCCTTTTTCCCTTGCGCGAAGGCGGCAAAGCGTTTCTCCTG
>CALUOU010000125.1 GCA_944322335.1 uncultured Bacteroides sp. | reverse complement strand
TAACTCATTACCCTAAAACGAGATAAATCTTCTAACTCTCTTGATTTCAAAGAGGTATATTCCTTATACAGATTTACGGAGATTTTTTGTATTATTGATGAATTTGATAAGAATTTGAGTGTCGAACTCTCAAAAAAACTTCGCCGCAAGAATGCGGCACCTCCTTACAACAGGCATTGCAAGAGGTGTGCATATGCTGCGGACGGCACGCGTGCGCCGGATCCGTTTCACGCGTGCGGTGCAAGCGTTTGGATGCGTGCTGTCCGAGTCGCCTTCGTCCAGTCCGAAACGATTGCCCGGCAGAGAGGCTGGACTACGGCGCAGCAAAAGTCCTACGAGCGGAGACGTGATTTTGCGAAGTAGGGACTGTGGGCTTTCAGGTACCAGAAGCAGATCAGAAGTGACACGAAGGTGGAGAGAGGCGGCGCGAACCCCATCCAAAACAGTGAGGAAGGGTCGGTGTGGCTGAAGATCCACGAGAGCGGGATGCGGAAGAAGAAGGTCGCTATCAGGCTGTGGATCATGGGAAACCACGAATTGCCCTGTCCGCTGAAATAGGAATTGATGCAGAACACGAAGCTCACCATGATGCAGTCGATGCTGTACCCGTGCAAGTAGTCGGCTCCCGTTGCGATCACTTCCGGGTCGGCGGTAAAGATGCCGGTCAGGGTTTCGGACCAGAACTGGGAATAGGCGCAGAACGTCACGCCGAACGCCAAGGCCATGCCGATACCCGCACGCAGGCAGCTGTTCATGCGTTCCGTCAGTCCGGCTCCGTAGTTTTGCGCCGTCATGGCGGCGATGGCCGACGAGATGGCCATCGGGGGAAGCATGGCGAAGATGATGATTTTCTCTACCACGCCCAGTGCCGCAGAAGCGATCACGCCCATTTGGTTCACAATGACGGTGATGAGCAGGAACGATACGTTGATCAGCGCGTCTTGCAGGGCGATGGGCGCGCCCAGCGTCAAGACCCTCCGCGAGAGATAGCCGTTCAGGCGGACATCCCGGCGGGTGAACGCAAACTGGAATCCGCGCCGGTGCAGGTAACAGAGGGCTGTCAGGAAACTGATGCCTTGTGAGGCCACGGTGGCTATCGCCGCTCCCATGGCGCGGAGGTGGAATCCGCCCACTAGCACGAAATCGAGCACAATGTTGATGACGCAGGCCAACGTCACAAAATAGAGCGGGGTGCGTGAGTCGCCCAATCCGCGCAAGATGCCGCACACCACGTTGTAGCCGATGATGAACGGAATGCCCAGCGAGCAGATCAGCAGGTAATGTTCCGTGTCGGTGAGGGCTTCGGCAGGCGTATGCATCAGGAGGGCGATCGGGTTGTGGAAGGCGGTCATGACCAGGGTGAGCAGGGCACCGATGATGCCGAACAGCCATACCGAGGAGCCGATGATGGAAGCCAGCTCCCGATGGTTGCGCGCGCCGGTGGCGATGCCTATCAGCACGGTGATGCCGGTGGTCAGCCCTAAGATGATGCCCGTGACGGTCTGCATCACTTGGCTGCCGATGGCTACACCCGCCACACTCGCCGCATCGTCAAACTGCCCCACCACAAAAAGGTCGGCGCCTCCGTACAGAGCCTGTAGCAGGTTGGCCAACAGATAGGGGACGGCAAATTGGAGCAATACTTTCGGCACGTTCCCTTGAGTCAAATCGAGTCCTTTCTTCATATCTTCTAACACTAAAAATGCCGGACAAGCTGATCGGTTTTACCCAGTCATCTTATCCGGCTCTTTCTTGTCAGCCCTCCGATGAGGATTACAAAACGTAGCTTTGATCCTTATATTCCGCTGCAAAGGTGGGTCAAAGATTCGGAATATCCAAATCTTCACACCCCAAAGTTTTTCCATCAGCCTCCTCTACGGATCTGTCGGGTCTGAGGGAGGGTGTCCGTCGGATGAAAAAATGCGGATGCCTTTTGCCCGTTTCTTCCGATTTTCCTATTTTTGCCCCAAACTCCTGATAGAGACCACAGAATGACAGAACCCCAAAAACAAAGAACAAACTCATGATACAGATCATTCCCATTGACAAAGAAGAGAGAGATTCCAAACTCATCGGCCGTTTGCTGGATGTCTGGCAGGCATCAGTCCGCGCCAGCCATCATTTCCTGACAGAAGCGGACATCCGCGTCCTGACCCCTCAGGCCGAGGAAGCGTTGCGACAGATCGAGACGCTGTGGACCGTGCGGGACGGCTTGTTGCCCGTAGGCTTTATGGGCGTGCAGGAGCGCAAGATCGAGATGCTTTTCCTTCATCCCGATTATTTCCGCAGAGGATTGGGCAAGGAACTGGTACAACGCGCTTTCAGCGAGCTGGGTGTGTAATACGTGGATGTCAACGAACAGAATCCGGATGCTACGGGATTTTACGAACGGATGGGATTCCACACTTTCCGTCGTGACAAGACCGATGACCAGGGCAATCCGTTCCCTATCTTGAGGATGGAACGGGGACGGGTGTCTTGAACGAATCCATCACCTCCTCAATGGCTTGCTCTGCTTCCGGATGCTGTTGGCAGAACGATTCAGTGACGTAGATCTGCATCAGGTGCGCGGTTTTTCCGGTTGTCTGGATCAGGTAGTAGATCCGTTCTTGCCGCATGTTGCTGCCGGCGGGAGAGAGTACGGTCCCTTCCCGCTCCACCAGGTAGCGTTCCTGTCCGGGTTTCCCTTCCAAGGGAGTTTGTGTCACGTTCTTCACTTCTGCGGAAGGTTGGCTGTTCAGCTTGATCAGTCTGGCCATTTCTGACAAGGGGATGTCTTGCCCGTCTTCCCGGCGGAAGCTCTGCACCACGAAGTCATACCCGTCTGTGGGTGTGTTTCCGTCAAGCGGGGAATGCCAATGGATGGTGAAGATTCGGATTCGCGGCTCCTGCCGGGTGGTGCGCTCGTCGGGGGTGATGCCATCGCCCGCACCGGGTGGAAAGGGAATCCAGTCGGCGGGGATGGAGACCGTGTACAGCCGATTGCTGACGGTCCGTTTGTCGGTTCCCGGCTGTCCGGAGGCGGCATGAATGGCAATGGCCAGCAGGAGGGTGGTGAGGAGCAGGCGGAGCGTGTTCATAAGGCGGGCAATTCGTAGATATACAGTTCGTCCTCAACCGCTTTGTTCAGCGCGTAGATCTTGCGGTGTCTCCCGCTGATGGCGATGAGCGAGAGGCGGCGGTCGAACGTGTAGCAGGCAAGCGCCTTTCCGTTCCAGTCGAATATGTGCAGTTCTGAGCGTTTCTCTTCCTCACCGCCGGCGGCGTTGGAACAAAGCGCATAGATGCAGCCGTTGACGGCCTGCGGCTGTCCGATGTAATATTGCGGTTGTTGGGCTACATGGCCGGCGGGGCTGAAATGGGTATGGAACGGTTTGATCTGGATGTCCATATCCTGCAGGAGGTTCAGGTGTTCATCGTAGATCCGCATCCGTTTGAAATAGCTGTAAAACGCGGCGATGCGTTTCCGGTCCGGACTGACCACGCATGTCTTGGCGTAGGCGAAGGCCGGGGCAAGCGGATTGTCCTCATCGTTCAGATCCGTCCATTGCGGAAAGTCCGTGCTCTTGATGACCTCGTTGGTTGAGTCGAACAGGCAAAGCTCTTTGGGGGCTGCCAGGCTGCCTAAGGTCACATACCGGCCGTCGTTGACAGGATAGAAGCCTTGGTAGGGCTGGCCTGTTTCCCTCACCCGCCTCTGATGGCTGACGGTGAAGGCACTGTCGGTCCACACGGCTGTCTTCAGCAGGCTGACGCTTGCGTCTATGGCACTGAAGGCCGTGTCTGTCAGACAAAAGGAACGCGGGTCTATCAGGCTCACCCATTCATCGGGATCTTGCCCGCGTGTGCCTGAGCAACCTGTGAACTCCGCTTCCGGCAGGCTGAACAGCTCGAACATAAACTCTTCTTTTTCTTTGTAGATGAAAAGGCGGTCGCCGCAGATCCCCATATAGCGGGGCAGGAGGATCGGCTCGGCTATCTTTTTGATCTCGGCAGTCAGTGAGTCAGTCTGTGCAAACGAGGTGACGACGGTTGCGCCTTCATGGGCCGTGTGTGTGCATCCGTTGCACAGCAGCAGGAGGATGCCGAAAATGCTCAGGTATCTGGCCATGGGGATGGATTGTTAGTGAAAATGACATCTGCCCTGATGAGCCGCATAAGTGATGCTTTTACAGAATGCTGTAGCGATGATGGTTGCAAGAATCTTTTTCATAATGTTGGAAGTATGACTGTTAAGTGAAACTTGTTTCAAAGTTACGATAGATTTGCCACTGTCGGATTGACTGTTGGACTTATTTTGTTTTTTTATGGAATGTTTACGTGTGGCCATGCTTGTTCCCGCAGTCCGGCAGGGTTGAAATAAGCTGCTTGGAGTATTGCGAAATTGAAAAATTATCCCAATCTTTGCATCGGAATAAGGGGGCTCATCGGAGCCTCCTTTCTTGCAACAGTAAAACCAATGATAGACCAAGCAACCATAGATCGCATCATGGATGCGGCTCAGATTTATGATGTCGTGTCCGACTTCGTGACCTTGCGCAAGCGGGGTGTCAATTTCGTGGGGCTTTGCCCGTTTCATGACGACAAGACCCCCTCTTTCTACGTGTCTCCCGCTAAGGGGCTGTGCAAGTGTTTCGCTTGCGGAAAGGGCGGGAACGCCGTCCATTTCATCATGGCGCACGAGCAGCTCAGCTATCCCGACGCCCTCCGCTACCTGGCCCGGAAATACGGCATCGAGATCAAGGAGCGCGAGCTGACCGACGAGGAGAAACAGGTGCAGAGCGAGCGCGAGAGCCTCTTCATCGTCAACCAGTTCGCGCGCGACTATTTCCAGAACATCCTCCGCAACCACGTGGACGGCCGAAGCATCGGCATGGCCTACTTCCACAGCCGGGGATTCCGCGACGACATCATCGAGAAGTTCCAATTAGGTTACTGCCTCGACAGCCACGATGCTTTCGCTCAGGAAGCCCTGAAGCGGGGCTACCGGAAAGAGTATCTGCTGAAGACCGGACTCTGCTACGAGACCGAAGACCACCGCTTGCGCGACCGCTTCTGGGGGCGGGTCATTTTCCCTGTCCATACGCTCAGCGGCAAGGTGGTGGCTTTCGGCGGGCGGGTGCTGGCCAGCGCCACGAAGGGGGTGAAGGTGAAGTATGTCAACTCGCCCGAATCGGAGATCTACCACAAGAGCAACGAGCTGTATGGCATCTATTTCGCCAAGCAGGCCATTGTGAAGCAGGACCGCTGTTACCTGGTGGAAGGATACACCGATGTCATCTCCATGCACCAGAGCGGGGTGGAGAACGTGGTGGCCTCTTCGGGAACGGCTTTGACCTCGCCGCAGATCCGCATGATACATCGGTTTACCAACAACATGACTGTGCTTTACGATGGCGATGCGGCAGGCATCAAAGCTTCCCTCCGAGGCATCGACATGCTGCTGGAGGAAGGCATGAACATCAAGGTCTGCCTTCTGCCCGACGGCGATGATCCGGACTCTTTCGCCCGCAAGCATAATTCCGAGGAATTCCGGACGTTCATTCAGGAACATGAGACAGACTTCATCCGCTTCAAGACCAATCTGCTGCTGGCCGATGCCGGCACCGATCCCATGAAGCGGGCCGAACTGATCGGCAGCATCGTGCAGAGCATTTCGGTGATTCCCGAAGCCATCGTGCGCGATGTCTACATCCGCGAATGTGCCCAGCTGCTGCATGTGGAAGACCGTCTGCTGGTGTCCGAAGTGGCCAAACGCCGTGAGAAGGAAGCCGAGCGCCGTGCCGAACAGCGCGAGCGCGAACGGCGGCAGGCGGCTGCCCGCGAGACGGGAACAGCAGTTGTGGCGGTTGCAGGCCAAGGACAAGAACAAGAAGCTGGCGGACAGCCGATCGCCGAAGTGGCTCCTCCGCCCGAAGGAGCGGTTGAGGCTTCTCCAGTGCCGACGGAAGATTACGTTTCCTTCATACCTCAGGAGGGAAAGGAAGAGCGGATGTTTTACGTCTATGAACGGCAGATCTTGCAGATGGTGGTGCGCTACGGCGAGCGGGTGATGTGCAATGTGGAGGATGAGGAAGGGAAGGAGCGTCCTGTCACCGTCATTGAGTATGTGGTACACGACCTTCAGGAGGATGATCTGGCTTTCCACGATCCTTTGCACCGTCAGATCCTGTCTGAAGCCTATGACCGCCTGAAGAGCCAGCCGGATTTCGTGGCGGAGCATTATTTCCTGACGCATCCCGATCCGGCCATCAGCCAGCTGTGCGGTGATCTGGCCGGAGACCGTTATCAGTTGAGCAAATACCATTCGAAAAACCAGAAGATTGTGACCGATGAGGAGCGGCTCTATGAACTGGTGCCCACCTTGATGGTCAATTTCAAATATGCCATTGTCAGTGAGGAGCTTGTACACATGATCCATGCTCTGCAGGACCCGGCACTGGCGACGGATGAGACCCGCTGTAACGAGCTGATGAAGCGTTACAACGAGCTGCGCGAGGTGCAAAGTCTCATGGCGAAACGGCTGGGAGACAGGGTGGTGCTGAAATATTGAAATAGGAAGGACAAAACAGGAATCATTATGAGTAAAATCAAGATCTTTGTGTTGCGTAATAATATGATGTAATGTTAGCTTGGGAGGATTTAGTAGGTTCAAATTGGCTTATAATTGATTAATCTGGAAGATATATGAGGTATTTAGGAAGTAAGGACGCCCTTGTGGATCAGGTTTTGAATTTGCTCAGAAGTAAAGGACTATTAAGGAAAGAATTTACCTTTTGTGATGGTTTTTGTGGTATGGGAGCCATTGCTGATCATGTAAAAACCATGTATAGGAAAATAGTCATAAACGATTCCTTGAAATGTGCTTCCATCTTTACTCATGCGAGGTTGATTGCCAATGGATGTACTTTTGAAGGATTAGGGTTTGATCCATTTGAATATCTAAATAGTAGCGATGGATTTAAAGAAGGCTTTATGTATCGGAATTATTCTCCGGGTGCTTCAGACCGAATGTATTTTTCAAAAGAAAATGCTGGACGGATAGATTTTTTTAGGGAGGAAATAGAGAAATGGCATAAGACAGGTGCGATTAGTGATGACGAATATTGTTATTTGTTGGCTTGTCTGCTGGATTCTGTTTCAGACGTGTCAAATACAGCAGGTGTCTATGGCGCATTTTTAAAGCACTGGGACAAAAGAGCGCTAAAGCCTATTCTATTCCATCGAATAGATGTCTCGCCTGGCATTGCAGAGGGCGTAGAAGTATTAAACTCGAAAATTGAACACATTATATCAGATATAGATTGTGACATATTATATATAGATCCACCATACACTCAAAACCAATATGGAACACAATATCATTTATTGGAAACACTGGTGTTAAATGATAACCCGACAATAAGTAAAGTCACCGGTTCACGCCCAACAGCACCCATGCGTTCACAATGGTCAAAGAATTATTATGCTCATGTCTTATTTGACAAAATAGTTGCTGAGACAAGAGCTAAATATATCATTTTCAGTTATAACAATGATGGTCTTATGTCGAAAGATTTTATAGAAACCACCATGAAACGTTATGGCATAGAGGATAGCTACGTTTGCGAAATTATTGATTATAAGAAATATAATAATTTTAAATGCCAAGGAGCAAACGGACATGTTGAGTATTTGTTCTTTATTGAGAAAAAAACAGCAGAAAGAATCATTATAGAATCACCATTGAATTACACTGGCAACAAATCTAAGATGGTAGGATTCATAAAAAGTCAATTACCCCAAGAAGATATTGATACATTTGTTGATGCCTTTGGCGGGGAATTCAACGTTGGTATAAACATTGATGCACAAAAAATCATCTATAATGATATCAACCCTTTTGTAGAAGGGCTTATACGCTCTTTTTATAGTGACCCTTGTTCGTACTTACAATACATAGAAAAGCAAATCAAAAGATATAATCTTTCACCTGAGAATAAAGAAGGCTTCCTTAAATTACGTGATAAGTATAACAGCATTCCAGTTGCAAAACGAGATCCCCGTATGCTATACACTCTGATACTTTATGGATTCCAACAACAGATTAGATTTAA
>CALUOU010000124.1 GCA_944322335.1 uncultured Bacteroides sp. | reverse complement strand
TGCCGTGTGGAAAGACAGGATCAATGTGACGGCTGCGCTGTATGACGGCCGGTATTGGTCGGTGGGGATGTATTTCAGGGTGTGCCTGTTTTAAGTGGAATAGCGTTACGGTGTTTTATCTGTCGAGTTCGGCAAAACGATAGCGGCTGTTACTATTAAGCTCATAGTGACAGCCGCTATTGTTGTATACAAAGGTTTGGAACTTGTAGTTTATCGAATGCTTACTTTAATACGCATGTCCGTCATTCTTCATTTCCTTTACGTCCAGTTTCCGGCTGTCGATGCTGCGCCAGGCATAGAAGATGTAGGCCAGCACAAAAGGAACCAGGATGGAGACGTAGGCCATGACACGCAAGGTAAACTCGCTGGAACAGCTGTTGGCCAGCGTCAGCGAGCTCTGCAGGTCGGCGGTAGACGGATAGTAGGCCGTGTGGTTATAGCCGGCGGTCAGCAGCAGGGCCAATACCGTCAGCACGGTACCGGTGCCTGCAAACCAGATGCCTTTGTCGAAACCGGATTTCCACAGTGTGCGGACGATGCCCCACAGCACACCCGCTACGCCGGTCAGGAACACCAGCAGCACCGCAGGCATTTCCAGCAGGTTGTGCAGGTACTTGTAAGGCTCCATGAAGATGATGCCTGTCTCAGGGTGTACGGCAAAGCCTTCGGACACTAAGGTGCGGATCAGGAAAGCCAGGAAGAACACCAGAAACAGGGCTGAGTTGGGCAGCAAAGCCCGTCGGCAACGGCCGGTCAGCTCTTGGTCGTTGAGGTTGTTGATGAAGTAGAGCAGGCCCAATACCCGCGCGAGGAAGAAAACAGCCACTCCCAATACCACGTTCCACAGGTTGAGCAGAGCGTCAAGCCCGTGGCCGGCGTTGCCCCATTGGCTGATGACGGGCATGAGGGCGTTGGACATGTTTTCCTTTTGGATGTAGAAGTCGGATCCCGTGAAGAAAGTGGCTACTGCGCCGCCCAGCAGCACAGGGCCTGCCACTCCGTTGATGACAAGGAATACGCGGTAGGTGTTCCGGCCCAGCAGGTTGCCCGCTTTGGACTGGAACTCATAGCTGACGGCCTGCAGCACGAAGCTGAACAGGATAATCATCCACAGCCAGTAGGCGCCGCCGAAGCTGGTGCTGTAGAACAAGGGGAAGGAGGCGAAGAAGGCGCCGCCGAAGGTCACCAGTGTGGTGAAGGTAAATTCCCATTTCCGTCCGGTGGAGTTGATGATCAGTCTGCGCTGGTCTTCGGTCTTCCCCATGCAGAAGAGGAGTGAGTTTCCGCCTTGCACAAAGAGCAGGAACACCAGAATGCCTCCCAGCAGGGAGACGATAAACCACCAATATTGTTGTAAGAAAAGATATGTATTCATTGTGGAGCAATGTTTTTTTGCGGTTAGTGATAGGGGTTGGTTAGAATTCGGGGCCTTTGCGGATGGCCTTCAGCATGATGCCGATTTCGGCTATCAGCAGGATGGTGAACAGTGCCAGGAAGAGGAAGAAGGTGGTCTGCACCGATCCGACATCCAGCTTCGACACGGCAGCGCATGTGGGCAGCATGTCCTGGATGGCCCAGGGCTGGCGTCCGCATTCCGCCACTACCCAGCCCGCTTGTCCGGCCAGGTAGCCCAAGGGGATGGTCAGTAGTGCCACCCACTGCATCCAGCGCATCCGGCTCAGGTCTTTCTTATAGACAAGGAAGAGCACGGCCGCGAAGAAGAGGATGAAATAGCCGCCCAGCATCACCATGATGCGGAACATGTAGAAGGTGAGCGGCACGTTGGGCACCAGCTCATGATTGTCTTTGATGTAGCCGTAGCCGAAGTAGGCGATGTTTTCCTGCAAGGCTTGCTTGGCATCCAAAGCTTTGTCCTCGTTTCCTGCGGCACGGGCGGCGCGGTATTCCGCAAAGGCTTGGATGGCTTGCCGGCCGCGCATCCGCTTTTCCTCGGCAGAGAGGGCTTGGGAGCCGTCCTTCAGGGTGTAGCCTCCGTTCAGCAAGTCGTTGATGCCGGGCACGAAGGCGTTGGCATCCCGCTCGGCCAGGAGGGAGAGCATCTTAGGTATCTCGATGCGGAAGAGGAAGGGATTCACGCCGTCTTCCGGCGACTGTTTGGCGGGGTTCAATGCGCCCACGGCCACCAGTCCCATGCCGTTGCCGCCTTCATACAGCCCCTCCATGGCTGCCAGCTTCATGGGCTGCTTCTGAGCCACATGATAGGCAGAGCCGTCGCCCGACCATGCCGACAGCACGGCTGCGGCCAGCCCCACCCATGCGGCTATCTTGATGCTGGAGAGGGCAAACGCCTTGTTCCGTCTCTTCATCAGATACCAGCAGCTGACACCCGTCACGAAGATGGCTCCCAGCACCCAGCCGGACAATACGCTGTGGAAGAACTTGTTGACAGCCATGGGGGAGGTGGCCACCGCAAGGAAGTCCGTCATCTCGTTGCGGACCGTGTCGGGGTTGAACTCCATGCCTACGGGATATTGCATCCAGGCGTTGGCCACCAGAATCCACCAGGCGGAGATGGTGGCGCCCAGGCCGGTCAGCCATGTCGAGGCCAAGTGGAAGCGCTTGCTCACTTTTTCCCAGCCGAAGAACATGACGGCAATGAAAGTGGCTTCCATAAAGAAGGCCAGGATGCCTTCGATGGCCAGAGGCGCGCCGAAGATGTCTCCCACGAACCAGCTGTAGTTGCTCCAGTTGGTGCCAAACTCAAATTCCAGAATCAGGCCGGTGGCCACGCCGATGGCGAAGTTGATGCCGAAGAGCTTCATCCAGAACTTGGCGGTACGTTTCCAAAACTCATCACCCGTACGGAAGTAGGCCGTCTCCATGATGCCCATAATGACCGCCAGACCTAAGGTGAGCGGCACGAAAATCCAGTGATAAATGGCTGTCAAGGCAAATTGCGCTCTCGACCAGTCAATCAGAGAAGTGTCAATGTGTTCAAACATACTTGAAAAGAGTATTTAGCAGTTAATATTCATCTTGGCTTTAGACAGGTCCGCTTCAAGGACCGGCACGCTGAATCAGCTCCAGCCCCACATATTCGTCTTTGCCGTCATCGGAAGCGTTGGCATTCAGGAAATCGGGGAAGAAGAAAAGCCGGAGGATGAAGAACATGATGAACAGCTTGATGAGGATGATCACCCACAGTCCGCGTCCCCATGTCATGTCCCGGAAACCTTCGGCATAGAACCGCCAAATGCTGAGAAGAGTTGATTTCATGGCATTGTGTCTGTTTAAAGGGTTACTGGAAAGGCAAGCTCTTACGGTCGGAACTTGCTGAGCACAAAGATAGTGTATTTCTTCATATGATGAATATCTCATGCGAAGTTTTTTATATGCGTCATGCGGGCGGAAAGCTTTTCATCGTCATGAATGCGGATTTGGGCGGCAAAGGGAAGGCGGACTTCTATCTTTTTTGTCGCTTGGCAAGTGAAACTTTACTTTTGCAACACAAAAAACAGCTAAAAGACAGATATGAAAACAGTAAGAAGATTGACAGTGATCGCCTGTTGCATGGCGGGAGCCGTGGGAGCGGGAGCTCAGGAAGCGCTTTCCGCACAGGTTTCCGTGCCGGCAGAAATGCAGCAAGCCGACAGCCTGCCCCGGCAATGGGATTTGCGGACATGCATAGACTACGCGTTGGAGCAGAACATCACCATCCGCCGCAACCGCATCAGCGCGGAGAGCAGCGAGGTGGACATGGAGAACGCCAAGGCCGCTCTCCTGCCTACGGTTTCGGGAAACATCAGCCAGCGTGTGGTCAACCGCCCCAGGAGTGAGGCCAATACCATCATCGACGGCGACATCATCACCAATACGCAGAGCCAGACCTCCTACAACGGAAGTTATGGGATTGACGCCAACTGGACACTCTTCAACGGCCTGCAACGCCTCAACACCATCAAGCAGGAGAAGCTGAGCACACGCATCGCCCTGCTGAGCGTGGCGGAGAGCGAGAACAGCATCCAGGAGAGCATCGCACAGCTCTACGTGCAGATCCTTTATGCCGCCGAGGCCGTGAAGGTGAACGAGTCTACGCTGGAGGTCAGCAAGGCGCAGCATGAGCGCGGCGTGACCCTGTTTGAGTCGGGAAGCATCTCCAAAAGCGATCTGGCGCAGCTGGAGGCGCAGGTCAGTTCGGACAATTACCAGCTGGTGTCGGCACAAGCCACTTTGCAGGACTACAAGCTGCAGCTGAAACAGCTGCTCGAGCTGGACGGGGCGGAGGAGATGAATCTCTACATCCCCGCCTTGGGCGACGAGACGGTGCTCCTGCCGCTGCCCGAGAAGGACGACGTGTTCCGCTCCGCTTTGGCCTTGCGGCCTGAGATCGAGTCGGGCAAGCTGAACGTGGAGGCCGCCGACCTCAGCATCAAGATGGCGCGGTCGGGCTACATGCCGACGCTCAGCCTTTCGGCCGGCATAGGGACCAGCCACACCAACGGCAACAGTTTCTCGTTCAGCGAACAGGTGAAGCAGAACTGGAACAACTCCTTGGGCCTTACGCTGAGCATCCCCATCTTTGACCAGAAGCAGACGAGAAGCTCCATCCGGAAGGCCAAGCTGCAGAAGATGACCTCGCAGCTGGATCTCATGGACGAGCAGAAGACCCTCTACCGCAGCATTGAAAACCTTTGGCTGAACGCCAACAGCGCCCAGCAGCAGTATGTGGCCTCCGTGCAGAACCTGAAGAGCAGCCAGGCCAGCTTCGACCTCCTGCAGGAGCAGTTCAGCCTGGGCATGATCAACGTCGTGGAGCTGATGACCGGCAAAAGCAACCTGCTGAGCGCCCAGCAGCAACTGCTCCAGGCAAAGTACACGGCCATTCTCAACATGCAGCTGCTGAAGTTCTATCAGGGAGAGCCGCTGACGCTGTAAGGCTTTAGGAGGGAGGCCGCCTCCGGACTTCATATCATTATATATATAATAAGGTGTATAACAAAAAACATTCTAAAAACAATATGAGCAAGAAGAAAATCATTCTTATCGGGATAGCCGTTGTGGCAGTGGTCGGCGGTGTCCTGTGGCTGACGGGCGGCTCTTCGTCCAAGCCTAAAGTGTCCTACCTCACGGCTACGGTGAGCAAGGGAGAGATTTCAGAATCGGTCACAGCCACCGGAACCATCGAGCCGGTGACCGAAGTGCAAGTCGGAACCCAGGTGAGCGGCATCATCGACAAACTCTATGCCGACTACAACTCGGTGGTGAAGAAAGGACAGCTTATCGCCGAGATGGACCGCGTGACGCTGGAGAGCGAACTGGCCTCGCAGCAGGCTTCCTACAACGGCGCCAAGGCTGAATATGAATATCAGAAGCAGCTGTATGAGCGCAACCGGAAGCTGCACGAGAAACAGCTCATCAGCGACATCGAGTATGAGCAGTCGGTCTACAACTACGAAATGGCCAAGAGCAACTATGACAGCAACAAGGCAGCCCTGGCCAAGGCGCAGCGGAACCTCTCGTACACGGTCATCACGTCGCCCATCGACGGCATCGTGCTGAGCCGCGAGGTGGAAGAGGGACAGACCGTGGCTTCCGCCATGGAGACCCCGACCCTCTTCACCATCGCGGCAGACCTGACCAAGATGCAGGTGGTGGCCGATGTGGACGAGGCTGACATAGGCGGCGTGAAAGAAGGGCAGCGGGTGAGCTTCACCGTAGACGCCTATCCCAACGATGTGTTTGAGGGAAAGGTGACGCAGATCCGTCTGGGGGAGGAGAGCTCCTCGACCGGCACCGCCAGCACCTCGTCGAGCACGGTGGTGACCTATGAAGTCATCATCTCTGCCGACAATCCGGACCTGAAGCTGAAACCCCGGCTGACGGCCAATGTGACCATCTACACCATTGACCGCACCGACGTGCTTTGCGTGCCTGCCCGTGCCTTGCGCTTTACGCCCGAACCGCCGCTGATCAGCGAGACCGATGTGGTGAACGACTGCGAGGCGGAGCACAAGCTGTGGACGCGCGAAGGGAACACCTTTACGGCTCATGCCGTGGAAGTGGGCATTTCCAACGGCGCTTATACCGAAGTGCTGGGAGGTATTGCCGAAGGCACCGAAGTCGTGACCGAAGCCACTTTGAGCGGAGGACCTGAGATCAGCGAGGCTCCTGCCGCAGGGGGCGAGCGAAGCCCGTTCATGCCGGGTCCGCCCGATGACAACAAGAAGAAAAAGAACGCGTCCAAGCAATAACAATAAGGTGCCATGGGAAAAACAGTCATTGAACTTCAGAACATCAAACGGAACTTTCAGGTGGGCGACGAGACAGTGCATGCCTTGCGCGGCGTCTCGTTCACCATCAGCGAAGGGGAGTTTGTGACCATCATGGGCACGTCCGGCTCCGGCAAGTCCACGCTGCTGAACATCTTGGGATGTCTGGACACGCCCACCAGCGGCGAGTATTACCTGGACAGCATCTCGGTGCGCACCATGTCGAAGCCGCAGCGGGCTGTCTTGCGCAACCGCAAGATCGGGTTCGTTTTCCAGAACTACAACCTCCTGCCCAAGACCACGGCAGTGGAAAACGTGGAACTGCCGCTGATGTACAACTCTTCCGTCTCGGCGGCCGAACGCCGCAGGCGGGCCGTCGAGGCGTTGAAGGCTGTGGGGCTGGGCGACCGCCTGGAGCACAAGTCCAACCAGATGTCCGGCGGACAGATGCAGCGGGTGGCCATCGCCAGGGCGCTGGTGAACAATCCGGCCGTGATCCTGGCCGATGAGGCGACGGGAAATCTGGACACGCGCACATCTTTTGAGATACTGGTGCTCTTCCAGCGGCTGCACGCCGAGGGGCGCACCATCATCTTTGTGACACACAACCCGGAAATCGCCCAATACAGCAGCCGGAACATCATGTTGCGCGACGGACAGATCCGCGAAGACCGTGTCAACGCCCGTGTCCTGAACGCGGCGGAAGCCCTGGCGGCCTTGCCGAAGCCGGAAGACGAGTGATTAGTAGTGTGTGTAAAAAATGAAACGATATGAATGGAACGAATCTTTTTAAAATAGCATTGCGTGCCCTGGCCAACAACAAGTTGCGCGCTTTTCTCACCATGCTGGGCATCATCATCGGAGTGGCGTCGGTCATCACCATGCTGGCCATCGGGCAGGGGTCGAAGAAGAGCATACAGGCACAGATCTCAGAAATGGGGTCGAACATGATCATGATCCATCCGGGCGCTGACCGCCGAGGCGGCGTGCGGCAGGATCCCAGCGAGATGCAGACGCTGAAGCTGGCTGACTATCAGTCGCTGCGCGACGAGACCAACTTCGTGGCGGCCGTCAGTCCCAGTGTCTCCTCTTCGGGTCAGCTGATCGCGGGCAACAACAACTACCCCTCGTCGGTGAGCGGAGTGGGGATTGACTACCTGGAGATCCGCCAGCTCAAGGTGGAAAGCGGCGAAATGTTCAGCGAGACCGACATACAGACCTCCGCCAAGGTGTGTGTCATCGGAAAGACCATTGCCGACAACCTCTTTCCGGGCGAAGACCCCATCGGCAGGATCATCCGCTTCAACCAGGTGCCGTTCCGGGTCATCGGCGTGCTCAAGTCGAAGGGATACAACAGCATGGGGCAGGACCAGGACGACATCGTGCTGGCTCCCTACAGCACGGTGATGAAACGCCTGCTGGCACAGACCTACCTGAGCAGCATCTTCGCCTCTGCCCTGAGCGAGGACATGACCGACTATGCCACCGAGGAGATCGGCGAGATCCTGCGCCGCAACCACAAGCTGAAGGCCGATGACGAGGACGACTTCACCATCCGCTCGCAACAGGAGCTGAGCACCATGCTCAACTCTACGACCGACCTCATGACCACCCTCCTGGCCTGCATCGCCGGCATCTCGCTGGTGGTGGGAGGCATCGGCATCATGAACATCATGTATGTGTCGGTCACGGAGCGCACCCGCGAGATCGGCCTGCGCATGTCGGTAGGGGCGCGGGGTGTGGACATCCTGAGCCAGTTCCTGATCGAGGCCATCCTCATCAGCATCACGGGCGGCATCATCGGGGTGCTGATAGGCTGCGGCGCGTCTATCGTGGTGAAAAACATGGCCCATTGGCCCATCTTCATCCAGCCTTGGAGCGTGTTCCTCTCCTTTGCGGTCTGCACCGTCACGGGCGTGTTCTTCGGCTGGTACCCCGCCAAGAAAGCGGCCGACCTCGATCCCATCGAAGCCATACGGTACGAATGATAAGTATTAGGTATTAGTGATGAGTGATTAGGTATTAGGTATTAGTGATGAGTACGGCTATCCGCGATACCCTCAGACGGCTATCCGCGA
>CALUOU010000123.1 GCA_944322335.1 uncultured Bacteroides sp. | reverse complement strand
CTCATGCGTTCTTGGCTTAAAAAAGTGAAATTACCGGTTTTGACAACCATCCGCAACTTTCAATCGTTAAATAAAACAAAACATCCGGAGACACAGATTGACAATCTGACACTTTGCATTTCTACCCTTCCCAGAATCGTTTTTTTCCGTCCCGCCGGACCGCCGCTCCAAAAAAACGAAACGAAAACCCACAATGAACTGCCATTTAGCATGATAGCGAAATCCTTACATTTCAAACAGCATTCCAACTCCCCGTTTCTGGCCGGAAAATGCCGGAAAATGCACCCAAGGCTTCCCTTCCTCGCGTGCGGAAGTTGCTTACCTCGTGTGGTAAGGCACCGCCGCACGCGACATAAGCGACCCTTTCCATGCGACATAGACAAGCCTTTCCACGCGTGGCAAGTGCCCTGATGATAAGTACACAGCACCTGATTGATGCAGTTTCCCGTTCTATTTGAACAGTTTTGGAAACAGGGTCTGCCAGCAAATGAAGCGAATCCGTGTCATTTTGACGGGAAAACACGGATTTTTTAGACAATCCGTCGGAATGACAGACCGCTTTCCATGAACCGCCAGAAGCAACCGACGCGCATTCCGCCCGCTGCCAGCCCGATCCGCAGTCATGGCAAGCCGCCCCGCCTTCTCAAAAAAAGAGAGTACCCGCTTGCCCGTCGGCCAAGAAGATGTATTTTTGCACGACGAATCCTTTAAATACTCTATCCATCATGGCCGGCATCTATATCCACATTCCCTTCTGCAAAACGAGGTGCATCTATTGCGATTTCTATTCCACCACCCGCAGCGACTTGCGGGAACGCTACATCCAAGCGTTATGTCAAGAGTTGCGCACACGGCACGACTACCTGAAAGGCGAACCCATACACACAGTCTACTTCGGCGGGGGAACCCCCTCACAATTGGAAGCCGAGGACTTCCGACTGATATTCCAGACCATCGAAGAGACCTACGGGCTGGATTGCTGTGAAGAAATCACCTTAGAGGCCAACCCGGACGACCTTTCCCCAGACTACCTCACCCGACTGCACGACTTGCCCTTCAACCGCCTCAGCATCGGCATCCAAACCTTCGACGACCCCACCTTGCGCCTGCTCCACCGCCGGCACAATGCGGCCAAAGCCGTTGAAGCTGTGCGGCACAGCCGGGAAGCAGGTTTCCACAATCTTAGCATCGACCTGATCTACGGCTTGCCGGGCGAAACCGACGAACGCTGGCACTACGATCTGCAGCAAGCCATCGCGCTAAAGGTGGAGCACATCTCAGCCTACCACCTGACCTACGAAGAGGGCACCCCTCTCTACAGCCTCTTGCAGCAGCATGACGTGCAGGAAGTAGACGAAGACAGCAGTGTCCGTTTCTTCACCCTTCTGACGGACTCCCTGACAGCAGCCGGTTACCGGCACTATGAGATCTCCAACTTCTGCCTGCCCGGCAAACACTCGCGTCACAACACCTCCTATTGGCAAGGCATCCCCTACTTAGGCTGCGGCCCTTCTGCCCATTCCTTCAACCGGACCAGCCGCGAGTGGAACGTCTCTTCTCTGGAAGCCTATCTGACAGGCATGGAAAACGGGAAGCGCAATTGCGAGAAGGAGTATTTGACGCTCTCCACCCGCTACAATGAATGCATCATGACCAGCCTGCGCACCTGCCAAGGGGTGTCTCTCCCCTGCCTGCGCCAGACTTTCGGCTCCAGGCTGGAATCTCATTTCCGCCAGACCGCCACACCTTATATAATAAGAGGGCTCCTGGAAGAGACCGACCAGCACATCCGCCTGACCCGCAAAGGCATTTTCGTCTCAGACGGCATCATCAGTGACCTGATGTACATCGGGAATGACTGATCTCCAATGATTGGAGCCCAATGACCGACAGCTTATACACGACCAGCTCCCAAACAAGCCGTTTTGCCTTTTTGAAACCAAAAACCAGCATTCACAACCATAATCACTCAAACAGCCACATATTTATTACATTTTCATTTCAAAACCCCTCTTTCAGCTACGTACAATTGACCTACATCAAGAAATGAGGGTAAACAACACACTTTTTCTTTTATTTGTTTTTGTGTTATAAAACATACCCGTATATTTGCACCGGAAATAAGAAACACTAAGCGCTTAGGTAATTTTCAGTAGGTACTAGTTTGGTACCAAAGATTGATTTTTAGGATTAACAAATTAAAAAAGTAGGTATTATGAAACGTTTAGGATTAACATTGGTAGCAGCCATCTGTATGGCAACAGTAACATTTGCAGCAGGCAACCAACCGACAACTGCAAAATGGGAAGGCAACATCAACGTAGCTAAGTTGAGCCGGTTTCTGAAACTCTCTTCTGAACAACAGCAAGAAGTGGCTAACATCTGTGAGTTCTTTAACGAAGAGATGAGCCGTGCCAACCAGTCTAAGGACAAACAGGACGAACTGACACGCAAGGCAGTCTACAGTAACCTGAAACTGATGAAACAGACTTTGGACGAAAAGCAATACGCCGACTACACCAAGGTGCTCAACATCACTCTGAAGAATAAGGGTATCGAAGTGGAATAATTCCCTTCCAACCCCTTTGATAAGAAATCCGTTTTTCACACAACTACTATATTGAAAAAAGCGCCGAAGGCACTGCCTCCGGCGTTCTTTTTTTGCCAACACCGCTCCTCTTCCGTCTGGGAACGGCGTTCCTAACCAGCAAAATTGATTGAATGACACTGCTTTCACAAGCAGAAACGATCTTGCAGCATTCGCTTGTATTTCTTCGAGACAGACAACTCGGTCACTTTGTCAAAAGGGGGATACATCAGGCAACGGTTGTCCTTGATCAGCATCAGGTAGTCTATGTTGATGATGTAGGACTGATGAATCTGCACAAATCCGGACGAATAGGAGACTATCTGCTCAGCCGTGACTCCGCGACGCAAAGCCAAAGGCGGCTGATTGCTCAACATCACTTCCCACTGTTTACGGTCGGAACAGTAACGGAAAAATCCAATCTCAGACGAACGCAACGCACGCATGTCGTTCGTAGGGGTAAACACAATGAAGGTCTGGCCGGCCTGCGCCAAGTTTCCCACCAACGGAAGCGGACGCACAGGCTGTGCCGCCTGCCGCACAAAACGTTCCAGAATCTCCTTCAGATCCTGCTCCTCAAAAGGTTTCAGCAAATAATCGAAAGCCGATTGGCGAATGGCCTGAATCATGTATTTGTCAAAAGCGGTGTAGAACACCACCCGCATGTTCCATGAAACCGTGTCGCGCATGCTCTGCAACAAGTCCATACCCGTCATATCCGGCATCTCCACATCCAGAAACAGCAGATCAGGCTGGACTTTCGTTATGACTTTCTTGCCCTGCTTGCCGTTCTTAGCCACACCTTCCACCAAAAAGCGTCTGTCTTTTCCCAGACAAAAACTCAACATCTCCACCGAGACAGAGTCATCGTCTACGATTACTACCTTGTATCCCTCCATATACGTTTGATTGTTTTTTCTTGGGCGAATATAGAAATTATATTCCTTACACACAAAAGCACGCATAATGAATTTGAACCATTTAGACTAAATCGCAGACTATCCTATCCAAAAACAGGACTAAATGGCATCTCTTAGTTCCCAGAGTCCAAACGGGGAGAAAGGTTTTTCCGACACTGCCGACAGGCACCCGACAGGCTCCAAGGGCACAAATTATGTTAACCGGCATCCGCCCTTGCTAAAAAAAGACTACTTTTGCCTGCACGTAATTTAATGACTGACGAAGAAAAATGACCACGAACCAGGACATCAAGCACAACGGGAAAGTGCCGGAACCCACTTTGCGCCGGCTTCCGTGGTATCTTTCCACCGCGAAACTGCTGAAGCAAAGAGGAGAACGCTTTGTCTCATCCACTCAAATAGCCAAGGACATCAACATGGACGCCTCACAGATTGCCAAAGACTTGTCTTATGTGCACATAGCCGGACGCACGCGCGTGGGATATGAGGTGGAGACGCTCATCGCCGTGCTGGAAGATTTTCTGGGCTTTACCCGCCTCCACAAGGCTTTTCTTTTCGGCGTAGGCAGCCTGGGAGGAGCTTTGCTGCACGACTCCGGACTGCAGCACTTCGGGCTGAACATTGTGGCGGGGTTTGATGTCGCTCCCCGGCTGGTGGGCACACGCCTGAACGGCATACCCATCTTCCACACCGACGAGTTCGAACTGAGACGGATGGAATATGGCGTAGACATCGGCATCCTGACGGTCCCCATCGAGCTCGCACAAGCCATCACGGACAAAATGGTGGCGGGAGGCATCAAGGCTGTATGGAACTTCACACCCTTCCGCATCCGGGTGCCAGAGCACATCGTAGTGCAAAACACTTCGCTTTACGCCCATCTGGCAGTCATGTTCAACAGATTGAACTTTAACGATATACAACAATGAAAATCATCGCAGTGGGCATGAACTACGCCCTACACAACCAAGAGCTGGGAAACACCCAGCCGCATACAAATCCCGTCATCTTCCTGAAACCGGACTCAGCACTGCTGAGAGACGGGAAACCTTTCTTCCTGCCCCACTTTTCGCAGGAAATGCACTACGAGACGGAAGTGGTAGTACGTATCTGCCGTCTGGGCAAGCACATCGCTCCCCAGTTTGCCCACCGCTATTATGATGCTGTCACCGTGGGCATCGACTTCACAGCCCGCGACCTCCAACGCCGTTTCCGTGCGGCAGGCGAGCCATGGGAACTGAGCAAAGGATTTGACAACTCGGCAGCCATCGGACAGTTCATTCCCCTGGCACAGGCGGGCAACAACGTGCAAGACCTTCACTTCAGGCTCGACATAGACGGACACACCGTGCAGCAGGGGCACACGGCCGACATGCTGTTCCGCGTGGACGACATCCTGTCCTACGTCAGCCGCTTCATGACACTGAAAATGGGTGACCTGCTTTTCACGGGAACCCCCGAAGGAGTAGGCCCGGTCAGCATCGGCCAGCACCTGCAAGGATACTTGGGAGAAGAGAAATTGCTGGATTTCCACATACGGTGACCACAGAAACCACACAAAGACTGGCGAAAAAGATAAGGATGCAAACTACACAATACCGTCAACAGTCTTTCCTATATTCCGATGGCGACAGATTGATTCGCTTTTGCACATACCGGCTGAAATAAGACACGGAAGAGAAATTCATCCGTTCGGCGATTTCCGCCAGCGAGAGTTCTTTTTGACGGAGCAGACAGGCGATTTCCTGCATGGTGAAGCGTAAAACTCCAAGTGTCTGCGTGTTTTCCGGCATTATAGGTTACTTGTCTTTGCCTTCTATTTTTACTTATTTGCCGCTCACTCTATTTTAGATAAGGACTGTGAGAAAACAGAAAGCCATGCCTTTTCATGAGACATCCGAAACGTCTGTAACAGAAATGCAATATGTATGACATACTTTCCTAACATGTTTTCCAGACCTTTGCAGTGCAAATCAATGGATCAGAATAGAATAGATATGAAAAAACATGTATTGCTGTACCTGCTGCTATTAGTCTGCCTGCCCTTGGCCGCACAAGACGAGTCCAATGAAGACGGCAAAGCGCTGGACAAAGAGAAACTGGAGAAGAAGGACTACATGCCTGAAATCCACGGAACCATCCGCGCCAAATATGAATACCAGACGGGGATGGGAGCCGGACGGTTTGAAGTGCGCAACGCCCGCGTGAGCATCACCGGAAACGTATTGCCTAAAGTGGCTTACAAAGCTGAGATCGACCTCTCGGACGAAGGCAACATCAAGATGCTTGACGCCTACGCCCGTCTCTTTCTCCTAAAAGACTTTACTGTCACAGCCGGACAGATGCGTGTACCCTTCACCATTGATGCCCACCGTTCGCCCCATCAGCAATATTTCGCTAACCGTTCATTCATCGCCAAACAGGTGGGCAACGTGCGCGATGTAGGTCTGACCCTTGGCTATACCCTGCCCGTGCAGATGCCTGTCATTCTGGAAGCCGGCCTCTACAACGGAACGGGACTGACCAACCAGAAGGTATGGCACAAGGAGGTGAACTATTCCGCCAAGGCGCAACTCTTTCCCGCCGACGGACTGAACTTCACCCTGAGCGTACAGGGCATTCAGCCGGAAAAAGTGTGGATGCACTCCTACGACTTCGGCACTTTCTATGAGACCGACCGTTTCCACATCGAGGCAGAATACCTCTTCAAACACTATTCACACAACGCTTTCGATGACGTGCATGCCGTAAACACCTTTGTCAACTACGACCTGCCCCTGCGTAAGGTGTTCCAGAAGATGTCGTTCCTGGCCCGTTACGACATGATGACCAGCCAAAGCGATGGAGAGACCCGCGACGAGCAGACGGGCGAACTCATCATCACCGATTACAAACGCCACCGCGTGACAGCCGGTCTGACATTCAGCCTGAGCAAGGCGTTCCGCACCGACCTGCGCCTCAACTTTGAGAAATATTTCTACCCAGACGGCAGCATCGCCAAGGAGTCAGAACAGGATAAAATCGTGCTGGAACTGATGGTGCGTTTCTAAAAAGAGGCCGAAACCTTGCATTTTTGACGGATTTTGCTTACATTTGGCCGCATGTACTATCCTTTTAATAGCAAAAGGCCATGGCAAATCCGATCCTCCCCGGCATATCAGCCGCCGAACAAGCTTTGTTGTACGACAAGCTGAACCGCTACAACGAGGGACGGGCTCCCTACAAAGAAGCCGGTGTCTACCTCGTGGCGTTGCCTCATGACCAACAGCAGGCATATTCCCTGTGGATTTATTCCCCCCTGCCCGAACGCCAGTCCATCTTCTACATCTGCGACCTTTCGCCGGATGTGCATGAAGCATTGCGCATAGCGAGTTCGCTCTGCTTCTATTCGCCAAGGCGGCTGCTCCTGGTGGAGTACAACGCCAAGCGCATGCAGAGCCGGGGAGATGACTTGGTATTCTTCGGAAAGTACCGGGGTCATTATCTCCACGAGGTACTACGCATCGATCCGGCCTATCTCTCGTGGATCGCGTTTAAATTCACACCCCGCATTCCCAAACAGGAACGGTTCGTACAGATCGCCAAGATCTACCATTCGGTACACCTCGACATACAGCGGCGCAAGGCCAGGCAGAAGTCGGCTGTCAGCAACCAGTATTTGGGCAAGGAAGGGGAACGCGTGGAAGGACTGAAGCTGACGGTGGTGTCAGTTCGCGTGGAAGATAATCCCTATAAGACCCAAGTGAGAAACGGTGTCCCTCTGTTCTACGTGCGGCAAATGCTGAAACTGCGGGACGGGGCGGGACGTCTGGTCACCCTCCACGTCAATGCCCGCACCGCCAGCCGCCACTCCGGACAGCTGCCCGCTCTGGAGCACGCCTACCAGCCTGGGGAGACAGTAGAGGTGGCTACGGCACGCATCGCCCGCACCTATACAACAGGCGGCCTGAGACACACCCGCCTGTCATATGTACGCTTCAAGCCGTAATCAGCACAACGGCATAGGCGGAAATTCCCTCTTCCCTTCCGGTGAATCCCAGTTTTTCGGTGGTCGTGGCCTTGATGGACACATCGTCCGGATCTATCTGCATGACTTCGGCCAAAATCTGCTGCATGTCGGGAATGTGGGCTTTCAGCTTGGGACGTTCGGCGCAGACGGTGGCATCAATGTTGCCCACCCGATAGCCCTTGGTGGCGATCAGGTCGACCGTTTTGCGCAACAGCACTTTGCTGTCGATGTTCTCATACTCCCCGGCCGTATCCGGAAAATGATAGCCGATGTCGCGCATGTTGGCGGCTCCCAGCAGCGCGTCGCAAATGGCATGAATCAATACATCCGCATCACTGTGTCCCAACAAACCTTTTTCGTGTTCCAGGCGGATTCCGCCCAACCAAAGTTCACGTCCTTCTACTAACCGATGGACGTCGTAACCGAATCCTACTCGTAATTTCATTGTTTTACACTCGTTATTAATTTACCATTCTAACTCTATTTCTATCCTAACTGCCCCTATCCTAAGAACTCGCTTATATGCCTTATTTTGGCAATGTAGGTATATTTGTTTTCATATAGATTGGGAGTTCGTTTCATTTCTATTTGATTTTGGTTATCAAATAGCAGCACTACATAATATGGTGCATGCGTTGGCTTAAAGCCGTATTTTTCAAGTGAATCTTTTGTCCATATTTGGAAATGTCCTTTATTTTTCAGCTTAAAAAGTTTGCAATTAATACCTCCATTATGCAAAAGTACATATTGCAAACGTTCAAATCCGGGCTTTACAAGAAGGGAGCCTTTTGAATCACCTGC
>CALUOU010000122.1 GCA_944322335.1 uncultured Bacteroides sp. | reverse complement strand
GTTGCCTGCAACGGAACCGAAGCAGTTCCAAGTGGGATTCACTTCCGGACCCACGCCGTTGATCATCACGAAGCCCAAGGCTGTGGGAGCGATGTAGTAACCGGCATCGGCGTAGGTTTCGCCGTCCAAAAGGATGTAGGGGAACTCATGGCCTTCCTCAAAGAGAGGTGTCCCAAAGAGATATTCAAAGTAGCTGTTGTCATACGGGCTGCGGAAACGGTATTGCTTCGTAGTAGCCTCTTTCTCCACCACAATACCCGTGATAGGCAAGTTGCTGACACCGAATCCCGAGTAGAGGTTGTCGATCAGGGTGGCGTTTTCAGAAACCACTTCCCATTTCTCCACGCGGTTGCGCACGCTGTAGGTCTGCGAGACGATGTTGCCGTAAGGAGAACTGTCGGCAAACGAGAGTGTGACCGTGTACGTGGAGTCAGGAACCAGGTTGGCATAGGAAATCGTCATGGACGAGGTGGACTCGCCGGCTGCGAAGCTCACGCTCGAAGGCACGGTGAACACATCGGCTGCATCCTTGCCGTATTCGGCAGTCACATCGATCGTAGCGGCTTCCTCGCTTTCGGAACGCATCACGTTGACAGAGAACGAGCCTGAAGTCTCTTCCACCATGTAGCTCGTCGTATTGCCCGGAGCGAAGTACACGCCTTCGCCCTCCAACAATCCCGCTGCCGTATAGTCTTCGGCTTCGGGATCGCAAGCTGCGGCCACAAAAGCGGCCAGCAGCAAGCTCAGAATTTTATTCATATATTTCATATCGGTTTGTTTCTATAGAGGGTTATTGATTGATAACTCATTCGCCTTCGTCATCTCCCACTGCGCTCGGATCAGCAATAGGAGTAGGAATGGAGTTGGCGGGGTTGTTCTGCAGCAAGGGGTTGTATTGCACCTCGTTATACGGGATGGGGTAAACCAGCAGGTTGTCGCCGGCCGGGATGTTGAACACAGCCTCTGCGGGGAATCCGCAGCCCAGACGGTTCACGCCCTTGTTCAGACGCATGATGTCGAAGTAGGCCATGCCTTCACCCCAGAACTCGATGCGGCGTTGCTGCCAGACGGCTTCCTGCACGTCTTCACCAGTGGTAGCCGTGCAGGCGTAGGACGGGTCACGGTAGGTTTGCACGAAAGCGTTCAGGGTACTGATGCCGCCGGCCACATCGCCGCTCATGGCCTGTGCCTCTGCCATGATGAGATACATTTCCTCAGCACGCATCAGGATCACGTCCGTAGCATTGTTGTCGGTGCCCCATTCATCGTTCAGCACACCGTATTTCACCTGCGTGTAGGCTGGAGCCTTGGCACTGGTGATGTAGCTTTGTGCGGCGGTCGGCAGGTTGACCGACTGCCCGTTGGCATCCAGGAACCAGCCCTTGCGTACATCGGTGTCGGGAATCTGGTCATACAGCGGCTTGCTGATACGGCGCCATCCGCCCACTGATGCGTAGCCATAGTTCAGAGAGCCCATGTGGGAGGGGAAGTTACAGATACCGGAGGTGCTGCAACGGTCTTGTTCCGTCACCAGGATACCCCACATCCAGGAGTTGTCATCGATGTTGATGAAAGACGGACGGCTGACATCGCTCATGGAATAAGGAGTAGAGCCAGTCAGCGAAAGGGCAGTCTGTGCATCGGCCAAGGCAGCCTCGTAGTTGTGCATGGCCAGGTAGACGCGGGCACGGATACCGTAGGCCACATCCAGGCTGACGTAACGCTTGTCTGTGCGGGAAACGCCGCAATTGGCCAGCAGTTCGATGGCCTTGTTCAGGTCTTCCAGAATGAAATCGTAAGTCTCCTGCACGGTGGAACGGGCGCAGCCGTTGAGCGCGACCTCTTCTCGGTTAGTCTCGGTAATGAGCGGCATGCCCATCGCGTCTTCGTGTCCCTTGTAATTGGCCTGATAAAGCTGTATGCCCGTGAAGTAGTCAAACGCGCGGATGGCATATCCTTGAGCCAGGTAGTATTGCATCTGAGGGTCTTCCGTAGCAGGATCGATCAGTGACATCAGGTTGTTGACCGTATAGATCTGGTTGAAGAGCGTGTTCCACATCAGGGTGTTGACATAGCTTGTGGCGATGGCATCCTCATACACAAGGGAGATCGAAAACCAGTTGTAGCCCACAGCGTCTGCCACCATGTCCGTGCCACGGCTTTCTGTAGCCAGCATGATGCAGGGATAGCCGATGTCGCTGTGGACAGACTCATCGGTGTAAATGCCGCCAAATTGCAGGAAGTTGGCTGTGATGGCCGACACGCTGGCCTCGATCCGGGTAGGGTCGGAGGCCACCACTTCTTCCTTCTGGTCTGCCGTGATGGTGCTTCCCATGGGGGCAGTGTCCAGGATGTCTTCGCAACCGGCCATCAGCAAGGCCAGTGCGGGGAGTGTCAAATTCTTATATATCTTTTTCATATTTCTTGTTTTAACCGTTAGTTAGTTGTTGGGGTGTCCGTTTAGAAAGTCAGCTTGACACCGCCAGAAATGGTACGGATAGCCGTATAGGTTCCCGTTGTCACTGTGGTATAGCTTATACGCGGGTCGAGGCCACGGCGTGCGGAGAACAGAGCCACGTTGTCGGCCGCGCCATAGATGCGGAGGCTGCCGATGCCGAGGCGTTGTGTCCAGTTCTTCGGCAGGGTGTAGCCTAATGTGATGTTGTTGATGGCAAAATAGTCCGAGCTGGTCAGGAAACGGGTGGACGTGGCGTTGGTGTAGTTGTCCAGCGAGTTCACACGGGGAATGTTGCTGGTGGGGTTCTCCGGTGTCCAGGCATCCAGGATGTCCTTGTGCCAGTTGCGTCCCATGTCGGAGCTGCTTCCGCCGTGCATCAGGGATGCGTAGCCGCTGTCGTAGCAAGTGCCGCCCAGCTGGTAAGCGCATTGGATCGAGAAGTCGAAGCCATAGAACTCAAGGGTCGTGCCGATACCGCCGTAGATGGTAGGCAGCAGGTCGCCGCTTTCCTTGCGGTTGGAGTCATAGGCTGCAGACCAGTCGCTGGTGGTGTATTCCACATCGGTGTATAGCGTGTTTCCGCCCTCGTCCACGATAGGATCATCGTTTGCATCCAGTTGCGGCTTGCGGGCATAGTACAGAGCCAGACCGGTTTCAGGATCAACGCCTGCATATTCGGGGATGTAGAACTGATACATGGATTTGCCTTCCTTGTAAATGTAAGAACCGTCAATCATCTCGCCGTTCAGGTCGGGGTGCAGCTCCATGATCTTGTTCTTCATCAGCGTACCGTTCCAGTTGATGGTCCACTTCAGGTTGTTGCGCTCGATGGGCGTATAGTTCAGCTCGATTTCCCAGCCGGCGTTGCGGATGGAGCCGATGTTCATCGGGAAAGAGGTGTAACCGTTGGAAGCGGCTACCGGCTTGTAGTAAAGCATGTCGCTGGTCTGGCGCAGGAAGTATTCCACGGTACCGTTCAGTTTGCCATGGAAGAGGGCGAAGTCCACACCGGCGTTGAAGGAGTTGGACGTTTCCCAAGTCAGGTCTTCGCTGCCCTTGTAGGCGAGCACACCGTCGGAGAACACGCCTTCAGCACCTGTCACAGAGTATTGGTCGATGTAGGGATAGTAGCTTCCCAGGTTGTCGTTGCCCTGCTGGCCGAAAGAGGCTTTCAGCTTCAGCATGCCGATCCAGTCGTATTGGGAGATGAAGTCTTCCTTGGCCATGTCCCAAGCGGCGCTGATACTCCAGAAGTTACCCCAGCGGTGGCCGGGAGCGAAGCGGGAGGAAGCGTCGCGGCGGTAGGACACGCTGCCGTAGTATTTCTCATCGTAGTCATAGCTTACACGGCTCAGGATACCCATTGTGGCGTATTCGTTGTATGAGCCCGAACCGTTCTTGCGGTCGATCACGTTGCCGGCTGTCCAGTCGTTGTCGCGATAGAGGTTGTAGCCCAGAATGTAGCTGCTTTCAGCCTTCAGCTGCATGCTTTCAAAACCCACCAAAGCATCGATGTGGTGAACGCCGAAGCCTTTCTTGTAATTGGCCAGATATTGCTGGTCGAGCACGGAGGTGTGGGCAGACTGTTGCAGCACGCTGCCGCCGTAGCTGGCAGACTGGCCGTAGTATTTGTTGCCTACATCGCGATAACGGGTATTGTCGATGTGTACACCGAGTGATCCCGTCACAGACAGGCCGTCGATGATGTCCACCTTGGCATACCATTTGCCGTTCAGGATGTCCATGAGGTATTTCTGCGTATTATAAGCCAAATCGCTCACAGGGTTGGACATGCTCATGTAGTTACGGGTGAAGTTGGTGCTATAGCCGTCACCATAGTCATATACCGGACGGCCTGAATTGGCATCCGTCATGATGTTGCCGTTGGCATCGCGCACGAATATCGGGTAAACGGGAGCGATGAAGTTGGCGATGCCGAATGCGTTCATGGAAGAAGCGCTGTTGGTCTGCTCATCCGGATAAAGGCTTTCCACATTGGCATAGCTCAGGTTGACACCTAACTTCAGCCACTTCTTAGCTTGGTAGTCCACGTTCAAACGGGTAGAGATACGGTCGAAACCGGAGTTGCTGACCACACCCTCATCGTTCATATAGGCAGCGGAGAAGTAGTAGTTCAGCTTGTCCGTGCCGCCCGATACGCTGAGGTTGTACTCTTGGCGAAGGTTGCTGCTGAACGTATTGTCAGCCCAGTTGTCCGGCGTATAATAATAGGTGCCGTCGCTATATCCCAAGGTGGCGTAGGGATTCAACTTGCCGTTCTGGCCGATCAGTGTCTGGCCGGTAGGCACGGTATAGATCTGATAGCCGATGCCGGATATCAGGGAGCTGTTGGCCTGCTGGTAAGCCTGGACGGGGGAATAGCCGCTCACTTGCGTGTAGCCGTTATAGAGAGCCGCGTAAGCCGTCTCCAGGTAAGTTTGGGTGTTTTGCAGCACATCGTAGTTCTTGATCATGCGGGAGTTGGAACCCCAGCGTGCGTCCACGGTCACCTGCGTCTCGCCGCTCTTGCCTTTCTTGGTCGTCACCAGAATGACTCCGTTGGCACCACGCGCACCATACAAAGCGGCAGCTGCGGCATCTTTCAGTACGGTCATGGACTCGATGTCCTGACTGTTGAGTGCAGAGATGTCACCTTCATAGGGAATACCGTCCACTACATAGAGCGGATTGTTGCTGGCATACATGGAACCGATGCCACGGATACGCACACTGGAGCTTGTACCGGGCTGTCCGTTAGAGCTTTGTGTCTGCACACCGGCCATCGTACCGGACAGCGCATTGGTGATGTTCGACACCTGGCGCTTCTCCAGCTGTTCCGATTCCACAATACTTGCCGACCCCGTAAACGCCGACTTCTTCGCCGTACCGTAGGCGATCACCATCACCTCGTCCAGGATCTCTGAATTGGAGCGCATCACCACATGCATGTTCGGCTTGATCGGCAATTCCTGCGTCTCCATTCCTATGAAGCTGATAACGAGGGTCTTCGCCGAACTCGGTACACGAGGTAATTCGAACTTACCATCCACGTCGGTAATGACGCCCATCTGTGTGTCTTTCACGAACACAGACGCGCCGATAACAGGTTGCCCGTCTTCATCGGAAATCACAACACCTGTGACCTTCTGAGTCTGGGCAGTTACCACGCCTATTCCTATGAAGAAACAGGCCAATAACAGCATTAATTTTCTTTTCATAAATTCTCTCTTAAAGTTAAACTATCCATTAATTGTTTCTTTACTCTAACAAGCTGCAAATATATTAATAAATATAAAACGGGCAATCAGCTTCCTAAAAAACCTTGCGTCTCTATCATTCTGTTAGCCAAACATGTCTTTTTATGCTTTATAACACTTTTTACGATATGCTAAGGTGCTATTTGTTGGCGGATAGCTTTCATTGTGTTTACCGTTTTTTATAACTACATATTTTATATTACAGCTTTTTTAAAATAAAAAAGTTAAAATGCAAACAGAAAGCCATTCCGTTTTTGCGCTTCCCATGGCTTAAACGGTCGAAAAAGCGTCCTGTCCGACTGTTGCCTTTGCTTCTCAGCCAAAAGCCTTCCCGTTATATTGTCTCGAAAAATCCGTCTATAGGTGACAATCTCACTTTATTTTTCGATAAGATTAACCAAAACGCATAAAAATGGATAAAGTTATTTACAATCTGGTGTACAACCGAAAAAAGCACCTGAATAAGAAGGGAATGGGATTGGTACAGCTGGAAGCCTACCTGAACGGGCGGAAGAAGTATTTCTCGACCAAGGTTTATCTGAAGCCCGAGCAGTGGGACGCGCGGAGAAGGCTGGTGAAACGTCATCCGAATGCTGGCACGCTGAACAGATGGCTGCATGCTTTTCTGGCAGATATCGAACAAAAGGAGCTGGAACTTTGGAGGCAAGGCAGACCCCTCACCTTGGACTTGCTGAAACAGCTCGTGATAAATAAGGAGAATCCAAGGCTGTTCATTCCCTTTTGCCTGCAAGAAATCGAGGCAGCGAGTCTGACGGAAAGCAGCAAACGCAACCATCGGTCCACGATGGAATGGCTGCGGACGTTCCGGAAAAATGTGACCTTCTCTGAGCTGAGTTTCGAGTTTGTGGCTGACTTTGAACATTTCCTGCTGAAACAGGGATTGCACACCAATACCGTGGCCAAACACTTGAAGCACCTGAAACGCTACATCCATACCGCTATCCGTTACGGTCTGCTCGACAGCCAGCGGCATGCCTTTCAGGAATATAAAATAAAGACGGTGACAGGCAAGCATTCGTTTCTCACTCCGGAAGAGCTGGGAAAGCTGGAAGCGTTGCGGCGGACCGGGCTTTCTCTCTCGTCCCGGAAGGTACTGGACGCTTTCCTGTTTTGTTGCTATGTAGGAGTGCGCTATTCGGACTTTATCCAGCTGAGCGAAGCGAACTTTGTGGCGATTGGCCAAGAGACATGGCTGGTGTACAAGACCCGAAAAACGGGTGTGGAAGTGCGCCTGCCTCTTCAGCTCCTGTTTGAGGGGAAAAGCCTGGCCATCCTGCAGGAATACCGCAACGACTTGCCGACTTTCTTCAGTCTCCAAGACAACTCGAATGTCAACAAGCATCTGGCACGCATCGCCCGACTGGCAGGACTGGACAAACGGATATCGTTCCACACATCCCGTCATACCAACGCCACCTTACTTATATATAAAGGTGTAAACATCACCACCGTGCAAAAGTTGTTGGGGCATAAGAGCGTGAAGACTACTCAGGGCTATGCCAGCATCATGGACATGACGCTCGTGGAGGACTTGAAACGGGCAGCCGACATAAGCCTTCCATCTGCTGAAACGCAAGCTGCCGATCTATAACAAGGTGGTTCTGTTTTTATCAGATTTGATAATACCCACTTCTGCCATGAGTGAAAAGAAGATACAAATCAGCCCTTTATCGGATCAGTCCGAAAAGTCGCTTGCAAGGTAGTTGGAAAAAGTAGGTTGATCATCGGGGCAAAATCCTGTCCGGGCTTTTTTCAGCAGCATAGGTTACTTGCCAAAGTATTATTGCTTCGTTGGCCATTTTATCTTGTTTCGATGGCCAAGTATTATTGCTTCGTTGGCCAAGTATACAATAATGCTTCGCAACCGGATTTTCCGTCTGATTCCCTTTACCTGCTTTTATACAGGTGAAAAATCGGTCAAAGAGAATAAAAATCGATCAGGGGCAGACTCCGAAAGGTGGAAGAAAACGAGGAGAGATAAAAAAGACTGTGAAGGATGTGAAAGATGGATATAGAGCTTTTGTGAAAGCAGTCCATTGCTGCATCTTTCACAGTATTTTGCTCATATACAGAGTTATAATAGTCTGTGAAGGCATGAAAGATTCATGAGGAAATTTCTTATTATAGTGTAGGAAGCAAGCTGAAAAGAGGGAAAAATCAACTTGATTCCACCGCTAAATCAACTTGATTTCACATTCGATTTAATTAAAATCTTGATACTTTACAATCTTAGCGGTTTCAATTGTCATAATAGGCAACGTAAGACCGTCGTTTTAGGTGGGCATTGATAAGATACGCATATCTCTCGCGGACGGCACGCGTGCGGTGCGGCTGATTCACGCGTGCGGTGCAGCCTATGCGTATGCCTAAGAATTCTTCCCCTGGCGGATTGTTTATTCCAACGAATTGTTTTACCTTTGCCTAACTCCAAAGCAAAACAGAACCGTCATGAAGCAAGCAGACATCACCATCCCGTATGCCGTCGCCGATTTTGCGGAATTGCGCGAACATGGCTTTTATTATGTAGACAAAACACAGTACATTCCTCTGCTGGAACGCTACAAGGCTCCCGTATACCTTCGCCCGCGCCGTTTCGGCAAGAGCCTGCTGGTCTCCACC
>CALUOU010000121.1 GCA_944322335.1 uncultured Bacteroides sp. | reverse complement strand
TTAAGAATCAAGCACTTACGAGAAATCGCAAGTGCTTTTTTCTTTTGTCTGTTATGCCTATATTGTAGGGGAAAATACAATGAACCATACAAAGGCATCATACGGTTTATAACTCTTCGCTCAATAACAATCCAAATAAGCATATTTGAGTGTGCTTATTTGGATTATTGGATGAGGGGCTCAGAACTTGTAGGTGCGGCGGGGATTTTTCGGAAACCAGCCCTTGCGGACACGCTCTTCCTGCTCGAACACTTCCTTGATGCTCCAGAAGGAGGAGAAAGAGAACACGCCCAAGAGGACGGACAGCAGGATGTGGCTCACGCACAGGGAGCCTGCCGCAGCGACGATGCCCAGCAGCAAGAATATCCACCAGCAGCGTGTGCCCCAGTAGTATTCGGCTTTGATTACAACAGGATGAAACAGGCCGATGATCAGAAAGGTGCAGATGCCTGTCACCAGGCCGAAAAGATGGTATTCGTTCAGAAAGTCCATTGGATCAGGGGGTGGTTAGGGGTTAGTTATTAAGGGTTAGGGGTTAATGACTGGTGATTAGCGTGCGGTGGCCGGCCCGCTAATCACCAGTCACTCTAAAAGCGTTCTTACGGCTTTTTCGGACAGATGGGGATTTCTTTCTTGATGCTCTGCTCCAGCGAGATCAGCGTCTCGGTGGCTGTCACGCCGGCGATCTCCTGCATCTTGTTGTTGAGCAGGTCCATCAGGTCCTCGTTGTCACGGGCATAGACCTTGGTCAACATGGTGTAGGGGCCGGTGGTGAAATGGCATTCCACCACTTCGGGGATTTTTTCCAGTTCGGCCACTACGGACTTGTACATGGAGCCTTTTTCCAGTTTGATCCCGATGTAGGTACACGTGCGGTAACCAAGCGATTTGGGATTGACATGATAGCCGGAGCCGATGATCACACCCAAGTCTATCAGGCGTTGCACACGCTGGTGGATGGCCGCGCGCGAAACGCCACACTCCGCAGCCACGTCCTTGAACGGGATGCGGGCATTCTGAGAGATAATCTCCAGAATCTGACGGTCAAGATTGTCTATTTTTTCCATACTGTTACTTTAGTAAAGTTCTTATTCTTATCAAATAGTAAGCAAATATAAGGCTTTATTTTAATTTATCTATAAAACAGAAAGAAAAAATGCGGGAAATACAAAAAAAAGAGCGAATCAGACCGGGATTCACACCCAAATTGTCTGATTCGCCCTCTTAACGTTATGACACGCGGGGGAGTGTTCACTTCTTCTTCGTGTCTTTTTCGATGCTCACCAGCTCCACCTCGAAGATCAAAGCGGAATAGGGCTTGATCTGGCCGCTGGTTCTGGAGCCGTATGCCAGTTCCTGCGGGATGTAGAGTTCCCATTTGGAGCCTACAGGCATCATGGTCAGCGCTTCTGTCCAGCCTTTGATGACCTGGTTGGCGCGGAACATGGCGGGTTGCGGGTTGCCGTCCTTGTCTTTGCGCTTGAAGGAGCTGTCAAACTCGGTGCCGTCGATCAGCGTGCCTCGATAGTTCACCTTCACACGGCTGTTGTTTTGGGGAATCTCGCCCTTGCCTTTGGTGATGACTTTATATTGCAGGCCGCTCTCGGTGGTCACCACGCCTTCCTTGGTCTTGTTCTCCGCCAGGAACTTCTCGCCGGCAGCCTTGTTGTCGCCAAACATCTTCAGCAAGGAGCGTTCGCGCACCACGGGCACCTGAACGCGCGCGTACTCCTGCGCCAGGCTCAGCTCCATCTCGCCGCCTTCGCTGATCACGCCGGCGATGAAGCCTTCGAGCATCTTGGCCTTGTCGAGCGTCTGGGTGGAGTCTCCGGCGAAGATCTCGGCGTTGAAGCCTTGCACCCACTGGGTGGAGAGCATCTGGCCGATCTGCAAGCCGACGGCGTAGGCCACGTCGTCGCGGCTGGTCTTATGGGCGCCGTCTTTCACGCCTTTCAGGAAGGAGGCCATCTGGGTGCTGTCGATGCCTTGCTGCTGCAGGTAGGGCATCAGGCCGTCGGTGCGCGACATGCCGATGGCATAGGACAGGGAGTCTACATCGTTTTTCAAGTCACTTTTCGCGCCCTGTGAAGAGCAGGACGCCAAACCTGCGGCCAGTGCGAGGGCCGCCATGATCGATACTTTTTTCATTTGCTTTTCTCGTTTATTTATTGGTTTCTGTTTTTTAATAAGTTCCGTTTCATTTCTTGCCTTTAGGAAGGATCTTCAGCAGCTCCACCTCGAAGATCAAGGTGCTGTGCGGCGGAATGGACTGCCCCGCTCCTTGCGCGCCGTAGGCCAGATCGCTGGGAATGTAGAGTTTCCATTTGGCCCCTTCGGGCATCAGCTGCAAGGCTTCCACCCATCCGGGAATCACTTGTGTCACGCCGAAGGTGGCGGGCTGTCCGCGCCTGATGGAGCTGTCGAACTCGGTGCCGTCCAGCAGCATGCCCTCGTAGTGGCATTCCACACGGTCGTCCCGCGTGGCATAGTGTCCCACGTTGCCTTCCCTGATCACTTCATATTGCAGCCCGCTGGGCAAGGTCACCACACCGGGACGCTTGGCGTTTTCCTCCAGAAACTTCTTGCCCGCCTCGATGTTGGCCGCATTCCTTTTCTCTTCCATTTCCACAAAATACCGGTTGACGATCTCGCGGGCTTCCACATGAGTGATGGCTGTAGGGTTCCCTTCCAGCACGTCTTTCACTGCCTGCGCAAAATCTTCCACATGAATGTCTCTTGCGCCCATGCTCCACAGGTTTTGGCCGATCCCAAGGCCGATAGCATAACTGAATTTATCCATTTTCTGATACTTATATGATTTAGGAGCGACAAAAGTACTTCTTTTATTTGGATGAAGCTGTGTGTCGGCATTTAAAATTTCTTATTTGAGAAGATTTCCGGATAGAAACGGATGTCCGGCGATTGGCGGTTGGCCGTTCATGATCAGCACGCCGATGCCGGCAGACTGTCCATATGACATTTTGTCCCGCAAAGGCTCCGAGAATCGTCTGTTTCCGGCCGAAGGCCGGCAAGGCTGATTTTTTTAAACGGGAACAGGACATTCAGCTGTCAGACAAGCCGATAGCGAAATGCTTACATCTGAAAGAGAAGGGAAACAAGGCTTCCCGCACGGTCTTTTGAGACTCCCGTCCAAGCCGCACGCGTCAGCCGGACAGACCGCACGCATCAGCCGGACGGACCGCACGCGTCAGCCGGACAGACCACACGCATTGTTCAAACGGAAAAAGCACGCGTTTTCCCCCGTTTTCAAGCAAATGAAAGGCCATTTTCACATACTCACTGCATATTTATGCCGATTCTCCTCCCTTCAGCCTGCTATTTGAAGGATTTTTGGAAAACGGAGAGTCAGCGAGAACCGCTTATACAGAGCAAAACGTCAGCACAGGCTTGCAATCCATTGCCATATGCGCAGACACGGCCGGCCGTATTTCCGCAAGCCGGTTCCGCTTCGCCACAAACCTGCCCTTACGAAATAATCATTAAAAAACGTTTCCGCCTTTCCCGTTTCTTCTCCATATTCTCTAACTTTGACCGGAACTTATGGCCAAGCCAAAAACGGCTTGCGAACAAGATTCAAAAAACATAACCGTTTATAAATATAACTCTAAAAAACACATCCGCATGAGAAACCTGATGAAGACCTCAAGGGCACGCCATGCCCTGAAACAACTGGCGCTGGCCTGCCTCGCCCTGTACGGCACCGGAGCCATGGCGCAAACGGACAAAGACCGTGAACAATGCATCAACGAAGAATGGAGATTCCTGCCGGGAGACACGGCCGCCGCCTCCCGCCCGGACTTCGACGACAGCCGGTGGCGCACGCTGGACCTGCCCCACGACTGGAGCATCGAGGGAGCGCCCGCAGCCGACAACCCCTCCGGAAACGACGGCGGCTACTACCCCGCCGGCACCGGCTGGTACCGCAAGACGTTCCGCTGTGACGGGAAAGACCCGGACCTGCTGACTTCGGCCTATTTCGAAGGCGTGTACATGAACGCGCAGGTCTTCATCAACGGGCATGACCTGGGCACGCACCCCTACGGCTACACTTCCTTCTTCCGCGACCTGACGCCTTACCTGAAGGAGGGTGAGAACGTGCTGGCCGTGCGCGTGGACAACTCGCAGCAGAAGAACTGCCGCTGGTACTCCGGATCGGGCATCTACCGCAACGTGAAGCTCATCCGCACGCCCCGGCTGCACTTCGCGCCGTGGGGCATCGCCGTCCGCACGGCCACCGAGGGAAGCCGCACGGAGGTCTGCGTGGAAGCCACGGTGGTGAACAGGCAGCAGACGGCCGCCTCCCTCACGCTCAACGCACACATTCTTTATAAAGGAGAAAAACAGGCTTCCCAAAGCCGGACGGTCAGCCTCGAAGCCGGTGAGAGCCGCGCCGTCTGCCTGCAGATACCGCTGGAGAACGCCCGCCTGTGGAGTCCGGAGACGCCTGAGCTTTATACGCTGGCCTGCGACCTGGGAGAAGGAGGGGATGCCGTGACCGAGACCTTCGGCGTGCGCACCGTGGAATGGGACGCCCGCAACGGACTGCGCCTCAACGGAAAGCCCGTCGAGCTGAACGGCGCCTGCCTCCACCACGACAACGGCCCCCTGGGCGCGGCGGCCTGGCGCGACGCCGAGTGGCGGAAGGCGCGGCTGCTGAAAGAGGCCGGCTTCAACGCGGCCCGCACCTCGCACAACCCGCCTTCGGAAGCCTTCCTCGACGCCTGCGACCGCTTGGGGCTGCTGGTCATCGACGAGTCGTTTGACGGCTGGCGGAGCGCCAAGAACAAGTATGACTACTCCGTGGCGTTCGACCAATGGTGGATGCGTGACATCGAGTCCATGGTGAAGCGCGACCGCAACCATCCCTCCATCTTCTGCTGGAGCATCGGCAACGAAGTCATCGAGCGGAAAAGCCCGGACGCCGTGCTGATGGCTTATGCCATGGCCGGACTGGCGCACAAGCTTGACCCCACCCGCCCCGTCACTTCGGCACTGGCCGCCTGGGACGCCGACTGGGAGATCTACGACCCGCTGGCCGCCGCACACGACATCGTGGGCTACAACTACATGATGCACAAAGGTCCCTCCGACCACGAGCGGGTGCCGGAGCGCGTCATGATGCAGACCGAGTCCTATCCGCGAGACGCGTTCGTCAACTGGACCCGCGTCACGGACCATCCGTACATCATCGGCGACTTCGTGTGGACAGGCATCGACTATCTGGGCGAGTCGGGTATCGGCCGCTTCTACTACACAGGGCAGACCGAAGGCGAGCACTACCAGCGCAACCAGTTCCCCTGGCACGGCGCCTACTGCGGCGACATCGACCTGACCGGCTGGCGCAAGCCCATCTCTTACTACCGCGACCTGCTCCACAATCCCGACAAAGCGAAGAAGATCCACCTGGCCGTGAAAGAGCCGTCGGGCTATTACGGGGAAGTGAAGGAGACGCAGTGGTCCGTATGGCCCACGTGGGAAAGCTGGAACTGGCCGGGGCATGAAGGCAAGGACATCCAGGTGGAAGTCTGTTCGCGCTACCCGGCTGTGCGCCTCTACCTGAACAATCAGCTCATCGGCGAACAGCCCACCACCCGCCGCGAGGAGTTCAAGGCCGTCTTCACCCTGCCCTACCAGCCGGGTGAGCTGCGTGCCGTGGGCGTGGAGAACGGAAAGGAGACTGACCCGCAACGGCTGGAGACGGCCGGCAAACCTGCCCGCATCCGCCTCACCGCCGACCGCACGGAACTGACCGCCGACGGACAGTCGCTGGCGTTTGTCACGGTGGAGATCACCGACCGCGAAGGACGCATCGTCCCCAACGCCGACAACCTGCTCGACTTCTCGCTGAAAGGCGCAGGCACGCTGCCGGCCACCTGCAGCGCCGACCTCACGGACAGCACAGCCTATACCCTGCCCCGGCGGAAGGCGTGGAAAGGCCGCGCCATGGCGGTGGTGAAAAGCGGGAAAGAGCCGGGCGAGCTGACGCTGACCGTCAAAGGCAAAGGGCTGAAGACGGGGAAAATGGTCATAGTGATTAACGAATAGCGGCTTTAAACGAATCCGCATCATCAGTCCCCGTAGGTGCAAATTGATCCGTTAATGATCCGTTAATGATCCGTTAATGGTTCGTTAATGGTTCGTTAATGATCCGTAATGATCCGTAGGTGCAAGCACCCACGGCTAAGCCGGAGTTCGACCGCAAGTGGTCGGCTGTGTATATGAGGACATTAATTATAAAAAGCATTAATCATTGGTCATTAAGTAAGTGTACAAAATTAAATGATAATTTAGCACCTCCTATAAATTCCTATTTATAGCATGAACCAAATCTGATTAGTTAATTATAAATTGTAAATTGTAAATTGTAAATTGTAAATTGTAAATTGTAAATTATAAATCACAGCAAAATGCTAAAACGATTCTTTTTATTCGCCATGCTGGTTCAGGGCTTATGCCTCGTTGCGTCCGGCCAACAGCTGCTGTCTCCCGACGGGAAAATAGAGGTCTCCTTGCATCCGGCAGGGGGAACAGACGGGAAAGCGTACCTGGCCATCCGCCACAACGGCCAAGACGTGTTCCGCCACATCGGCATCGGCTTGGAGACCGACCGTCAGAATCTGGCGAAAGGGCTAAGGATTGCGTCCGCCTCTGCCGTCACGCCCCACACCGACGACTATATGCTGAAGAGCGGCAAACGCCTGCACTGCACCAACCAGGCCAACGAACAGACTTTCGTCCTGGGCAACGGGCAAGGCCAGCGGCTCACCCTCCAGACACGCGCCTACAACGATGGCGTGGCCTTCCGCTACAGCCTTCACGCCGCGCCGGAGGGCGAAACTCTCACAGCCGAGCACACTTCGTATGGTTTGCCGGAAGGCCGGCCGCGCTGGATGCGACCCCGCTCTGTGGACAACGAAGGGTTCTATCCCCTGGCCACAGACGGGAAACAGGTCGGCGAATGGGGCTATCCGGCCCTGATGGAGCCGCAGCCGGGCGTGTTCGCCCTGCTGACCGAGGCCGATCTGCAGCGCACCAACTGCGGCTCTTTCCTCGTCAGCGACGGGACAGGACGTTACCGGGTGCAGCCTGTGGAGCGGGCGTTGCCCGTGGCGGGAGAATGGCGTTCGGCCTGGCATGTGGTGATGATCGGCCCGCTGGCCGACATCGTGGAGTCGACGCTGGTGACCGATGTGTCCACTCCCTGCCGGCTGGAAGACACGGACTGGATCCGGCCCGGCGTGGCCTCGTGGATCTACTGGGCCTACAACCATGGCACACGGGACTATCAACTGGTGAAGAGCTACATCGACCTGGCGGCAGAGATGGGCTGGCGCTACAACCTGATCGACTGGGAATGGGACCGGATGGCAAACGGCGGCAAGATGGAAGATGCCGTGGCCTATGCCCGCTCCAAAGGCATCCGCCCGCTGCTGTGGTACAACTCCAGCACCAACTGGACGGGCGACGGCGCACCCGGCCCGCTCTACCGGCTGAACAAGGCGGAAGACCGCGAAAAGGAGTTCGCCTGGCTGGAGCGGCTGGGCGTGCAGGGCATCAAGGTGGACTTCTTCCCCACAGACCACCAGCAGGCCATCAACTATTATCACGACCTGCTGGAAGCGGCTGCCCGCCATCGCCTGCTCATCAACCTGCACGGCGGCACCCTGCCTTGGGGATGGCAGCGCACCTACCCCAACCTGATCACGCTGGAGGCTGTCTATGGCGCAGAATGGTATAACAACAACGACCGGCTGACCTCACGGGCCGCCTGCCACAACGCCACCCTGCCCTTCACACGCAACGTCATCGGGCCTATGGACTATACGCCGGGCACGTTCTCCAACTCGCAGCATCCCCACATCACCACCCACGCCCATGAGCTGGCACTCCCTTTCCTGTTTGAATCGGGCATCCAGCACATGCCCGACCGTCCGGAGACCTACCGCTCGCTCCCGCCCGTCGTGAAGCGGCTGCTGTCCGGGCTTCCCACCGCCTGGGACGACACCCGCCTGCTGGCCGGCTATCCCGGCGAATCGGTGGTGATGGCACGCCGCAAGGGAAAGACCTGGTACATCGCCGGCATCAACGGCAAGGACACCGCCGCCACGCTCCGCTTCTCATTGGAACGCCTCGCGCTGTCTCCCCAGGCCAAAGCCCTGCTGGCAGGCGACGGCAAGGACAGCCAAAGCTTCCGCATCGACGAGGACTATGCCTTCGGAAAGACCGTCCAACTGGACTGCCTGCCCAGAGGAGGGTTTCTGTTAATGATTAATGATTAATGATTAATGATTAATGATTAGTAGTTTGTTGCCTCATATACAGACGACCGCGTGCGGTCGAACTACACCTTAGCCGTGGGTGCTTGCACCTACGGAATCAACGCGACCCGCAGCATATACAGACGACCGCGTGCGGTCGAACTACACCTTAGCCGTGGGTGCTTGCACCTACGGAATCAACGCGACCCGC
>CALUOU010000120.1 GCA_944322335.1 uncultured Bacteroides sp. | reverse complement strand
GACGACAACTTCACCCCGCTCTCCAATGTTCACAACAACTCCTCCGGAGCCAGCTCACGCTACGGAGCGGTCTCTTTCTCTACCGGCACACGCGGCTTTGTCCTGCTGGGAGGCTCAGGAGGCAGCAGCTATTTTGACGATGTGTATGAGCTCTTGCCCTATGATGAGGAAAAAGAATAGACTGGCTGCCGCCTTCACAGCCGGACTGTGCGCATGGCTGCTCGCCGCTGCCGGCTGTGTCCGCTCCACAGAGCCATGGCACTATCGCGTCACGCAGGAGAAAGAGGGCTTCGGCTACCTCATCCTGCAGGAAAAGGATACGTTCATCTACCAGCCTTATATGCCGGCCATCGGAGGGAAACAGCCTTTTCAAAGTGCTGAGGAAGCACGAGAGGCCGCCAAACATATTTGTCAAAAACTGGCAAGAGGCGAAAGCCCTGCCCTCAGCAGAAAGGAGATGGAAAAGATAAGGGAAAAGCGGCGATAGTACATTGAAGCATGAATGTTTATAGGAAAGGAGCCTTTCACAGGCTCCTTTTTTTCGGCGAAAAATGCCCCTTCCCCCCTTGCATCTTCCTAAATTAACGCTACCTTTGGGCAGACTTAAAACAATAGACTCATTTGCTGAATATGGACCGGATCTTCCATGCCCGCATCACTGCGGCTCACTACGCATTCCTGCTGCTGGCCACTGCCGTGGCTGTCTATGGACTTTGGAACAAACACATCGTCCTTGCCGCCCTCTTCATGCTGCTGCTCATCGGAGCCATCGAACGCCTCATCCATACCACTTACACACTGACGGCGGACAACTGCCTGGCGGTGTGCTACGGACGGTTCGCCCGCCGCAAGGTCATCCCTCTGGCGGCCGTCACGTCGGTGGAGCGGGCCTCGTCCATGCCGGTCGGGCGGTTCGCGCTGATGCGCTACGTGCTGGTGCGTTACGGAGACGGCCAGTGCGTCGCCCTCTTGCCGGAAAAGGAAGCCGCCTTCATCCATGCCCTGGAAAACAAGCTGCAAAAGCTCAACGATAAACCATGATACCGAACATATGAAATACCAAGTAGCCATCATTGGCGGAGGCCCGGCCGGGTACACCGCCGCCGAAACTGCCGGAAAGGCAGGACTGAGTGTCGTCTTATTCGAGAAGCAAAACGTGGGAGGGGTCTGCCTCAACGAGGGATGCATCCCCACCAAGACCCTCCTGTATTCCGCCAAAGTGTATGACCAGGCGCGACAGGCACAGAAATATGCCGTCGGCGTGAAGGAGGTCTCGTTTGACTTGCCCAAAATCATCGCCCGCAAACAGAAGGTGGTGCGCAAGCTGACACTGGGCATCAAGGCCCGGCTGACGGCCTGCGGGGTCACGCTGGTTCAGGGAGAGGCCCGCGCGACAGATGCGCGGCATGTGGAGTGCGGCGGCGAGATGTATGAATGCGAACGCCTCCTGCTGTGCGCCGGCTCGGAGACTTTCGTGCCGCCGCTGCCAGGAACAGACACGGTGGCTTACTGGACCCACCGCGATGCCTTGGAATGCAAGACGCTGCCACAGTCGCTGGCCGTCATCGGCGGAGGGGTGATCGGCATGGAGTTCGCCTCGTTTTTCAACAGCCTTGGCACGAAAGTCACCGTGATTGAAATGATGCCGGAGATCCTTGGGGGAATGGATCGGGAGCTGAGCTGCCAGCTGCGTGACTTATACGCCAAAAAAGGCGTGCGCTTCCTGACAGACACCCGCGTCACTTCCCTGGCACAGACAGACGAAGGCATATCCGTCACTTATGAAAACGGCGAAGGGGCTTCTTCCCTCACGGCCGAACGGGTGCTGATGAGCGTGGGCCGCCGCCCTGTGACGCACGGCTTCGGACTGGAGAACCTGCCCGTGGAGCGGGACGGACGGGGACGCGTCCGCGTGGATGCCCGCATGCGCACCTCCTTACCTGGCGTTTACGCCTGCGGCGACCTGACGGGACACTCCCTGCTGGCACACACGGCTGTGCGGGAAGCGGAAGTGGCCGTCCGTGACATTCTGGGCAAGGACGACACCATGAGCTATCGTGCCATCCCTGCCGTGGTCTATACCAACCCTGAAATTGCCGGCGTGGGCGAAACGGAGGATTCGCTCGCCGCCAAAGGCATCGCCTTCCGCACCGTGAAGCTTCCTATGACCTATTCGGGCCGTTTCGTGGCAGAGAACGAAGGCTTCAACGGTCTCTGCAAACTGCTGGCGGGTGAGGACGGCACGGTGCTGGGCGCACACATCCTGGGCAATCCGGCTTCTGAAATCATCACCCTCGCCACCATGGCTGTCGAGCTGAAACTGAACGTGAAGGACTGGAACAAGGTGGTGTTCCCCCACCCCACCGTCGGGGAAATCCTGCGGGAAGAAACGGGGGTAGTGATCAACGGCCACTAATCACTGATCAGCAACTCCTCGATCAGCGAATCGGCATGTCCGTATCTTTCCATGATAAAGAGGATGTAGCGCACATCCACGCCGATGCAACGCTGCATGGCCGGCTCATACAAGAGATCACTGCTCATGGCCTCCCAGTTGCCGTCGAAAGCCAAGCCCAACAACTCCCCTTCCGCATTGAACATGGCACTGCCTGAATTGCCGCCGGTAATGTCGTTGTTGGAGATGAAGCAGACCCTCATGTCACCGTCCCGGTCGGCGTAACGGCCAAAGTCGCGCGAGGCCAGCAGGCGAAGGATTTCCGGCTGCACCTGGAAGTCCGGATCGTCCCGATAGGCGCGGGCTTTCTGCAAAACGCCGCCGACGGTGGTGTAATAGTCATAATAAGCTCCGTCGAAAGGACGGTAGCCGCACACGGTGCCAAAACTCAGGCGCATGGAGGAATTGGCGTCGGGATAATAAGAGCGTCCCGCGCCAAACTCCCGTATGGCAGCGTTCAGCAAGCGCTCGCCCTGCGTGACCTCTGCCGAGGCGGCCTGCATGTCCATGCCCATCTCGAAAAACTTGGTGAGCAGGTCGATGCTGACACTCACAGCCGGGTCATCAAAGATGTGATAGGTGGTGTCGCGCTCCAGAAAGCGCCTCAGCCCACGGGGCGTGCCCAGCTGGGTGCGGGCGTAGAGCGAGTCCACATAAGCTTGCTCATCGCCGCCATAGCGGGTGGCTATTTCCTGATAGAAGGCAGGCAGATAGACGGAGTCCACCTGAGCGCGATAGGCTTTCAGCATGGCTGCGAACACAGCCTTGTCGATATCCAGATCCATGTCGGCATAGGTGTCTACAATGGCGTTCAGGCCGGCCACGACTTCTTCCTGTGTCCCCTCGAAGTCAAAGTTGAGAATGGCGATGGCCTGCTGCACCAGCTCCGGCCCGTTGAAAAAGGCTTCCAGAAAATAAGACTGCGCACGGTTGGTCTCGCTGCGGAGGGCGTATGCCTGCTGCAGCGCGGGCAGCATCCTTCCGTATTTCCGCTGACGGGCAGAGCGGCCTTCTATCCACCGAGCCAGCTCCCGCTCCAAGCCACGCTTCTTCTCCAGCACGTGCAGACGGCGGACGGCGCGGTTCATGCCGATGCTGTTCTTCCAGTAATTGGAGCTTTCGTCATACTTGGAGGCATACTTGATGCGGATCTCGTCGCGGGCTTCCATCTCCCGTTTCCAGATGTCTTGCTTGATGCCCCGGATGTCGATCTGCGCCTGATTGGGTCCCTGCACCATCTCCTCGACACCAAAGGAGGACAGGTATCGCTCCGTAACACCCGGATAGCCCAAAGTCATGCAGAAAGAGCCTTCCCGGTAGCCGTCCAGCGAGATGGGAGCCACGTAGTCGGGACGATAGGGCACGTTGTCGGGCGAATAGGCGGCAGGACGGTTGTCCGGGCCGGCATAGATGCGGAACACGCTGAAGTCGCCCGTATGCCGGGGCCATTCCCAGTTGTCACGGTCCCAGCCGAACTTGCCCACCGAAGAGGGAGGGGCAAACACCAGCCGCACGTCGGGATAGTCGCGGTAGACAGACAGCCAATATTCATTGCCGCCATAGTAAGGGTCGACCACACCCGTCAGCGTCGTGTCGCGCCGCGAGACCTCGCCGGCAATCAGCAAGGAGACGGAATCGACGGCCGCCGTCCGTTCCGACTCGGTCATGCCTGGCTTCACGGCTTTCAGCACCCGCCTCGTCACGTCCTCCGTGCGGACCAGAAAGCGCACAAACAGTCCCGGATTGGGCAGCTCCTCACTGCGGCTGCGGGCCACGAAACCGTCTCTCAGGTAGTCGTGCTCCACCGAGGAATGTTCCTGCACGCAGCCGAATCCGCAATGATGGTTGGTGAACACCAGTCCGTCTGCCGACACCACCACGCCTGAACAGAATCCGCCGAAGCTGACCACCGCGTCTTTCAGCGAAGGCTTCTTGGGATGATACAATTGGTCTGCAGACAGCCGCAAACCCAGCTCTTTCATGCTTCTCCGGGTTCCTTTATCCAGGTTTCCCAGCATCCACATGCCTTCATCGGCAGATGCCGACAAGGCACAAACTACACTCAACGCGAGTAGAAACAATCTGTATTTCATGGTCATAAAAATTTAGTCTTAAACGTCTGGGCTTATAAGTCCAGCATCGCTGAGCCTGATAAGCCTGATAAGTTACCTGCTCAGACCGCCTATCCTTTCCTGAAGAAACGGCCGATGACCGGAATGTGTGACAACGGCAAGTCGCGCTTCACCACACAGGCCACAAACACCAGCAGCAAGAGGGTGCGCCAAGCCATGAGCGCCACGACATTCCCTATCGGCATGTACTCGCCTGCCGCATAGAGCGCGCCAGCCAGCACAACGTACAGCCCGATGGAACGGAGGTCGTAGCGGATGGGGTATTTCCGCTGCCCCACAAAATAGGACAGCAGCATGGCCACGCCGTAGCCGGCGAATCCGCCCCAGGCACAGGCCATGTAGCCATAGCGCGGCACCAGCAGGACATTGACAGCCACCAGCACCACGCAGCCCGCCAGCGAGAAAACGGCTCCCCAACGGGTCTGGTCGATCAGCTTGTACCAGAACGAGAGGTTGAAATACACCCCCATGAAAATCTCGGCCATCATCACAATGGGCACCACACGCAGACCCTCCCAATAGTCGCGCCCGATGAGATAGCGCAGGATGTCCAGATAGAACATCACGGCCAGAAAGGCCAGCAGGGTGAAGATGATGAAAAACTTCATGGCCTGCGCATACACCTGACGGTTGTCCTTGTCGCGGCTCTTGCCGAAGACAAAAGGCTCGTAGGCGTAGCGGAAGGCCTGGGTGAGCATGGCCATGATCATGGCGATCTTGCTGGCCGCGCCGTATATGCCCAGCTGCACGGAAGCCTCGGCCCGGTCGGGATAGACGTAGGGGAAGATGATCTTGTCGGCCACCTGATTGAGTATGCCGGCAAGACCCAGAACCAGCAGGGGAAGGCAATAGGCCAACATGCGCTTCAGCAAGGCGCGGTCCATCACGTAGGGGAAGCCGCGCAGCTCCGGCACCATGCACACCATCACCGTGGAGGTACACACCAGGTTGAACAGGAAGGCGTAGCCCACATCGCTGCCGCCCAAGCCCACGTAGTAGACCAGGTTAAGGGCGATGTTCAGCAGGATGAACAGCAGCTTCAGGGCGGCGAACTTCAGAGGCTTGCGTTTGTAGCGGAGATAGGCAAAGGGGATGCTCTGCACGGCATCCATGGCCACCACGATCATCATCATGCCTATATACCAGGGATGAGCCCCGTAGCCCAGCCATCCGGCAATGTGAGGCAGGAAGCCCAAACCCAAGGCCAGAAACGCCAGCGACCCGCCGCCCACGGCGAGCAGTGTGGTGGAATAGACGCGCATCGGCTCCTCGCCTTCCTTGTTGGCGAAGCGAAAGAAGCCCGTCTCCATGCCGCAGGTCAGCAGCACCAGCGCCAACGCCACCCAGGCATACACGTTCGTCACCACACCATACCCGCCGGACTGTGCCGACAGGGCGGTGGTATAGATCGGCACCAGCAAGTAGTTCAAGAAACGGCCCACAATGCTGCTCAGGCCGTATATGGCAGTATCTTTTGCCAAACTTTTCAGATTAGCCACGTTTTTAATGTTTAATGATTAGTGGTTAATGATCAATATCAGATTAGCTATATAAATTCTAAACAAATCAGCGTCATCTGCATCTAAAATAATCAGCCAAACAAGTCGGGCTGCGCATGGTTGTCATACCGGCTTCGCCCCAGATGCTTGTAGGCAAGGTCCGTCACCTCCCGTCCGCGCGGGGTGCGCTTGATGAAGCCCTCCTTGATGAGGAACGGCTCATACACTTCCTCGATGGTGCCGGGATCCTCGCCCAACGCCGTGGCGATGGTGGTCAGCCCGACGGGGCCTCCCTTGAACTTGTCGATGATGGTGCAGAGGATCTTGTTGTCTATCTGGTCCAGACCGTAGCGGTCGATGTTCAGCGCCTCCAGAGCGTATTTGGCGATGGCGGTGTCGATGCTCCCCGTGCCCTTCACCTGCGCGAAGTCCCTCACCCGCCGAAGCAGGGCGTTGGCGATGCGCGGCGTGCCCCGGCTGCGCGAGGCGATCTCGGCGGCGGCCTGGCTGGAGCAAGGCACCTGCAGGATGCCCGCCGAGCGGAGGATGATGCCCGCCAGCACATCGGTGTCATAATACTCCAGATGGAGATTGATGCCGAAGCGCGCCCTGAGCGGAGCCGTCAGCAGGCCGCTGCGCGTGGTGGCGCCCACCAGCGTGAAGGGGCTGAGGTCGATCTGGATGCTTCGCGCCGAGGGACCTTTGTCGATCAGGATGTCGATGCGGTAGTCCTCCATGGCCGAGTACAGATACTCCTCCACGAGGGGGCTGAGCCGGTGTATCTCGTCGATGAAGAGCACGTCGTTCGGCTCCAGGCTGGTCAGGATACCCGCCAGGTCGCCCGGCTTGTCCAGCACGGGGCCGGAGGTGATCTTGAAGCCCACCCCCAGCTCGTTGGCGATGATGTTGGAGAGCGTGGTCTTGCCCAGACCGGGAGGACCGTGCAGCAGGACGTGATCCAGCGCCTCGCCCCGCAGGCGGGCGGCCTTGACGAAGACGCGCAGGTTGTCCACCACCTTGGACTGCCCGCTGAAGTCCTCAAACCTCAGGGGGCGCAGGGCGTTCTCAAAGTCGCGCTCGCGGCTGGTGAGGGGCTGCTGGTTGCGTATGTCGAAATCTTCTTGTTCCATGTCTTTTCCTATATATATTATAATGTATACGGAAGCTCGCAGACCGGTTTCCGGTTTATCCGTGCAAAATAACGAATTTATTTTGAGAAAACATGGTGATCAGGGAGATTTCACGTGAAAAAGGCAGGGATGATTCGTTCGGGGAAAGGAAATGGAGATAGATAGGTGCGCAGAATGAAAAGATTCCTTCATACCGCACACCTGCCTGTCAGACAAGCCATGTATTTTTTATGCCCGCCACAAGGCTCTCATGCCTTTATGCGGTAGAAGACAATGACGGGGTTATCATCCTCCGGCTTGAACCCTTTCAGGCAGTCGGGATAATGTTTTCCTTTCACACCCACCCAATCTATAAATTCCGGTGTAAGAACCCCAAAGAACTGTCCGTCGTAGACACCGTTTATCTGCAGATACAGCGGCAGTCTGGAATCCGTCTGCCCCTCCATCCGCCTGCCACTATAAATCAGTTCGTCTTCGCGAAGGTCGTACAATGACACCATAAAAGCGTCGCCATAACTATAACAGAAATAGAGCAGCCGCCCACACTCATAGATGTTGCAAAGCCATGAGGAATACTCTTCTTCAAGACTCTCAGCAGCCAATTCTCCACTTTCCATATAAGCGTTCGGCAAAGGATCGGGCAAATTAAACTGGTAACGGGCCTTTATCCCATCCTTGCCGATTTGGAACACTTTGTTGTCAAAATCCCGGCAATACAGCAACAAGCTGTCACTATAGTAAAACTTCTTGGGCGTTGTAAGGTTGATCGCCGTTTCTTTCTCGGCGTGTTCAAAGAATCGTTGAACGATGTGGATGCCGTCATGCGAGGTCAGGAGCGAATAATGGAAATCTTCTTCATCGGGATAATTGCCATGATAGCGGTTGTCATAAAAATAGGTGCCGTCCTTGTAGGCCATATCCGTAGGATTGGGTTTGGCAAGCCTTTCGGCACGAATGAATTTCCCGTTACGCATGCCATAATACAACAGTTTCTGCCCTAAATTGTCGTAAAGGAGCACTTCCTTTTCATCCGGATTCACCGCAAAGTGGCTGATGCCGGCGTATTCACCCGGACCGGGTCCCAATGCGTCGATCTTCCACAGGAATTCGCCGTCCATATCATAGCACAGCAACCGGTGCATCTTGTCATGCACGAATATCTTATCGTCTTCCACATGGATGTCGCGAATCTCGGCAATCAAGGGTTCCGCCGGAAGCCGGACATATCTGTCCGCTTCCAACCATTCATCCAAATGGTCGTAAACAGAGTTGGTGATTTCAACATCGATGGTTCGCATGGACTCTGTCGAAACATTGTCCGGCAAATT
>CALUOU010000119.1 GCA_944322335.1 uncultured Bacteroides sp. | reverse complement strand
TGTTCGGCTTGATCGGCAATTCCTGCGTCTCCATTCCTATGAAGCTGATAACGAGGGTCTTCGCCGAACTCGGTACATGCGTTAACCTTCCGGAAATCAGGAACTTAGTATGATGCCGCAACAACGGGATTTTTTAGAGGAAACGGCTTCAGGAGGCTTGTGGAGGGGGTGAGAGGGCGGAACAGGCTACTCTCTTTCTACCCGTTTTCACTCTTATCCGGCTCAATAGCAGGTGGTTGCAAGAGACAGAGAGTGTATGAGCAGGCTCTTTTAAATGCCCTTTTATGGAAATGGAGGACTGTTTGTCTGGAAAATGGAAAGAGGACGGGGAAGAGGAAGGGGACAAGCTCTATACAGGGCTGGCGCAGGGACGGAAAGATCGTGATGTCAGCTTCTTTCGCTGGCCAATGCGTCTTGTGCAGAAAAAGAACAGGCAAAGAAAAGGGCGGGGAATTCCATCATAATTGAAACTTATCTGTATATTTGCAAAAACTTAAATTATGATTGAAGATTATGAAGACATATATTCCACGTCCCATGTATTTAAAGCGCATCGAGCCTTTATGAACAAAGCTTTGATAAAGGTCGTCACCGGGCAGCGTCGGATAGGGAAAAGCTATATGCTGTTGCAAGTGGCATCAGACAAGTACATCTGCGGGATTTCCTGTTGGCGGAAAATAAGGAAAGGCTGTAAACGCAGCCTGTTGTGACGCATTCATTTTCAGACTCTGACTATTGTGAACGTTTTGCGGCATTACTTATCTGCTGTAGCAGTAAATCTGTTGATGGAGAACCGATGCATATTCAAACTATGTCATTGTCTGTTAAAGCCGTTTCAATTCAGCTTATAAGAGAAATAAAATAGATTCTAAGCACGCTATAAACGGAAAATTATTACCTTTGCCTATGAAAACCGAATCTTAAGATTATGTTGATAGGAAGAAAAACAGAACGGTACGAGTTGCTAAATGCGTATAAATCACATTATTCTGAATTTGTCGTAGTAACTGGACGAAGACGCATAGGGAAAACTTTTCTGGTGAGGGAAACTTTTGACTACCAGTTTGCTTTTCAGCATTCGGGGCTGGCCAATCAGAACACACGGTCTCAATTGCGGGAATTTCGCCAGTCACTTCTTAAATGTGGCATGAAAAAGTGTCGTGTTCCTGTTGACTGGTTTGATGCCTTTTTCTTGTTGTCAGAACTGTTGGATCAGCAAAATAGCAAGAAAAAAGTCGTGTTCATTGACGAACTTCCTTGGATGGACGCACCCCGTTCTAATTTCGTCTCAGCACTCGAACATTTCTGGAACGGGTATGCGTCTTCGAGAAAAGACATTCTACTGATCATTTGTGGCTCAGCCACGTCTTGGATGATAAACAATGTATTCAGAAACCATGGAGGGCTTCACAACAGAGTGACCTACCGGATACATCTTGCTCCATTCACACTCCATGAATGTGAGCAGTATGCGAAAAGCCTACAGTTAGACATCAACCGCCATGCCATTCTGGAATGTTACATGGTGATGGGCGGTGTCCCCTTTTATTGGTCTTTGTTAGAACGCGGGAAAAGCATTGCTCAAAACATAGACTCGCTCTTTTTCTCTCCCATGGGAAAACTGCATTATGAATATGCTGAGCTTTACCATTCTCTCTTCAAAAATCCGGAACCATACGTAAAGGTTGTTTCCACGCTTGGCATAAAACGGATGGGAATGACACGCGAGGAGATTATAAGCGAGGGGAATGTCATCAACAATGGCCTGCTGACGCGTGTCTTGGAAGATTTGGAAGCGTGCGGATTTGTCCGCAAATATGATTATAAAGGGATCAAGCGCAGCAATACGATTTTTCAATTAATAGATAATTATACGCTGTTTTACTACAAATTCCTGTATAACAAGTCCCGCATTGACGAGAACTTCTGGACATTGAACGTCAATACACCTGTGCGCAACACTTGGGAGGGACTTGCCTTTGAACGCATCTGCTTTGCCCACATAAGGCAAATAAAACAAGCACTTGGCATTTCTGGGGTGTCCACCCAAATTTATTCATGGCGGATAAAAGATGATCCCGTGTACGGCAAAGGGGCACAGGTTGACATGGTCATAGAACGTGCTGACCAGATTGTCAACCTGTGTGAAATGAAATTTTCATCGGCAGAGTATGCCATAAGTAAATCTGATGATGAAAACTGGAGAAACAAATGCATGCGCTTTGGCGAGACATTGAAAGGGCGCAAGGCGATTCATGTTACGCTGATCACACCATACGGCATAAAAGAGAATATGTATCAATACAGCATCCAGAACGTGATTTCTTCCGACGATTTGTTTAAAGAATGATCTCATATAATCGAGTAGGAGGTAAATACTAATCATAGGCATTTATCTCCTACTTTCGTATTTACCGACCTCTCACACCACCGTACGTGCCGTTCGGCATACGGCGGTTTCGAGCTTTCTCATCTTACGATGTGTGGCAAGTTGTTTTCAGCTATACCTTTGAGTAACGTCACTTCTATCCTATTGTCGGATTCCGTCCTATCGTTTGAATAGAGAGCTCCTTTCAGACATCTGACTACAAAAGACTCGCAGGGTAGCAGTCATTTACTTTTGCACTGCTCGATTCCGCCCTTCCCCGTAGGCACACGTGCCTTAGGTACTATGGCATCTGCTGACTTCTTATGGCAAGCTTTACTCCGTGCTTCATAAGTGCATATACCACACGTCCATAAGACCTCCCCAGTTAAGGACATTCTCTTTCCATCTTATACCTGCTTGATTTACTCAGGTCATTTCCGTATAGCTATCGGGCGTGTTACGGACTTGCACCGATTAGAGAATGTTCGTGCTGGGCGAACAAAAGAAGCGGGAGTGCCGGAACATGACACTCCCGTTTCATTTTCAGATTTCAGACTGTTCTGTCAGGTTTGCTTATTGCTTGATCATCTGTAAGGGGATGATTCCGTCTTCATTTTCCGGGTCAGGGTAAGCCACCCACGCATAATACAGGCTCAGTGAACTCATGTCCACGAAGCACATGCCGAAATAAGCGCCGGGCACCTGTAGGGTGATGATTTGCGTTTCTCCATCGAAGTATCCTAAGAAATCGTCTTCATACAGACTCATGCTTGCATAGTCAAACAGCGCGAGAGACAATCCACCGCCTATTTCGCTCAGTCCAGGGATCACGATCTGGTAATCGCCCTCCTTATCGCCCGGATACAATTGTACGGGCACTGTCGCACCCATGCCGAAGTCCAGCAACAGCGTATTGGCATCTGTCTCAGAGAGGGTCAGCGTGCAAAGTATGCTCCCCACCGCTCCAGTTGCCAAATCCAGTCCCGTCAAGGCATAAGAACCTTCGATGGGGCTTGCTTCCTTCAGGCTTACCTCGCAAGTGGCATTGCTGCCCAAAGTCGCGCCCACCACATCCACAATCTTGAATGTCAGCACGCGTCCCTCCTCCATCTCGTCATTGGCCACGGAAAGACGGGTCTCCAAATCTACCGTACTGACTCCTGCCGGAATCAGCAGCTCGCGGCTGGTGATGATGACGTTGGAGTCATCCTTCAATCCATTGGATTCAATGTATTGTACACTCACTTTCACCGTACCCTCATGGGAGCCGGTCACTTCAATAGGGATGTCCAAGGCCGTCGTCACTTCCGAAATCAGCATGCTGGCCGACTGGAACTGCACGGTCGTATCTCCGACGTTGATGTTCTCGTCATCGCTGCAGGCTGCGAATGCCGCACCCATGCAGAGGAACACTAATAAGGATTTGATATTTTTCATTGCTACATTTTTATTTTATAAGGTGTTAATAACCAGGATTCTGTTGTTCCTGAATCTGAGGATTGGCATCCATCTCTTCCTGCGGAATGGGCCACAACCATTGGTTGTTGCTGGCAGATACCTGCATGTTTAAGCCGAGGTTGTAGGAAAGTTCATCGGATTGGGAACTCATGCGGGTGAAGCCTTCGCCATAGCGTTTCAGGTCGAGCCAGCGGAAGCCTTCGTAACACAGTTCCTTCAAGCGTTCATCGCGGATCAGGTTGCGCAGGGCGGTTCCCGATACGGGCGACTCCGCTAAGGAAGCGTCGCGGGCAGACATCAGCTGATAAAGCACGCTATAGGCTTGGTTCTCGTTTTGTGCACCTCCCTGCATGTAGAGTGCTTCGGCGGCAACCAAGTACATTTCGGCAATGCGGAAGATCTTCACCTTATTGCGGTAGGTATTGGCACCGGAATACAATTCAGGGTTACCCGGATATTTGTTGATGCAGTACGCATAGTAGGCACCGCTGGCAAAATTGACACCAACCCTTGTGAAGAAAGCGTTGAAGCGGATGTCATTATCGCCATACATCGCCATGAGGTCTACAGCGGGAAGCATGGTCTGGTTGTTGGTGGTCTCATCGAGAAACCATCCTCCCATGGAGAGCACATTTTCCTGCAGAGAGGCAAAGAGCTGGCAGATCAGCTCGCTACCCTCGTCATTCAGCCACATGTTGGAGAACGCGGCCGCATCCGTGATCAGCGGGTATCTTCCGGAATTGATGAGCGACATGGCGTTGCTCGCTGCCGTCTGATAATTGCCCATAAGCAGGGCAACGCGGGCTTCGAAAGCAGTCAGGGCATCCACGGTCAGGTAGATGGAGGCCTGCTCACCAGTCGTTGTCAAATATTCCTTGGCACTGGCAATGTCTTCCGTGATCCGTGCATAGGTGGCGGCTAATGAGCTGCGGCCAGGATAGGTGGCATTGTCACCAGAGGGTGCGTATTCCGTCACCAAAGGCACACCCATCTGACTGTCTGCTATGGCGGCATCATAGAGGGCGCAATACTTGGTTGCCAAGTCGAAATAGCACATGGCGCGCACCAAGTAGGCTTCACCCAAGATGTTGTATGCCTCGGCTATCTCTCCTTCAGCTAACGAGCCCGAAGCCTCCAATCCGGGAATGCCGCCTATCAGCATGTTGCATTGGGCGATGGCCACATAGTTGTTGCTCCAAGTGGTCGTGGCCGACTGGTCGGCTGCCTCGATCTCCCACAAGTATTGGGAACTGTATTGATAGCCGTAGTTGTTGGTCGGCACAATGCAGTCGGCCTGCATTTCTGTAGCCAAGAAACCGTTCTCATTGGAAGAGATGATGCGTAAGTCCCGGTACATGCCGTTGCGCAGGTATTGGCAGTCACTCAAGCTGGTCAGGGCATTGTCTACAGGGATTCTGTCGTAGGGATACTTGTCCATGTCGCACGAACCCAGTATGGCTACGCAGGCGGAAGCTAGTATGAATGAGGATATTTTTTTTGTCTTCATGTTGTTCTTTTCCTTTCTTTAAAATTTAACTTCAAGTCCGATGGTGAATTGCTTGGGATTCGGATATTCGGCACGCGTACCGTTGCTGTCCACTTCAGGATCCAGACCTGTGTAGTTGGTGAAGGTGAGCAGGTTGCGTCCCGTGGCAAACACCTTCACGCCTTTCACTATCTTGGTTTTCTTCAGCAGGTTCTGAGGCAAATCGTAAGCGATGGTCAGGTTCTTCAGGCGCACGAAGGCGGCGTTGCTCTGGAAGTAGTCTGTGTAGCCGAAATACGTGCGGGCTACGCTGGCCTTGGGCACATTGGTCACATCGCCCGGCTTCTGCCACATGTCGAGCATGCGGACAGTCTGGTTGAACACGGAGATATTGCTCGGATTCTCGGTGAACAGACGGTCGAGGTCGGTCATCCAGCGTTCGCCAATCCAGGAGAAGTCAGCCGTCACCGTCAAACCCTTCCAGCTTACAGTTGTTCCGAAACCGCCCGCCCAAGGAGAAACCATCGTCCGGCCGGTGAGCTGCATGTAGCTTTGTGAGAATTCCTTGGTGATGTTCCCGTTCAGGTCGTAATACATGGCCTCGCCGTCGCGCGGATCCACACCGGCAAACTTCACATTGTAGAATTCGTTGGGATCGTGTCCTACCTGCCATTTCATGCCGTAGTCGGGGAAGGTCAGCTCGTCCAGGCCGTTGTAGAGCTTGGTGATGACGGTCTTGTTGTAGGCCACGTTGCCATAGAGGTTCCACTTCACGGTGTTGTTGTTGATGATGTCCAAGGCGAAGGAAGCCTCAAAGCCTTGGTTGCGCAGGCTACCCACATTGGCCATGACGGAGTTATGGCCCGTTGTCCACGACATGGGCACCTGCATCAGCATGTCGACAGTCTCCTTGCGGTAGTAGTCGAAGTTCACATCCAGACGGTTGAACAGACGGGTGGAGAAGCCGGCGGTCAGATTTTTCTGGGTTTCCCAAGTCAGGTCGTCATTGCCCACGGTGCCGACAATCCAGCCGGTCTGTCCATTGTAGTTATAGCTGCTGCTGGCGGCTACGGATCCCATATAGGCGTAGTTGCCGATTTCCGAGTTACCGGTTGTTCCGTAGGTTACCTTCAGGCGCAGGTCATCCATCCATTCCACATCCTGCAGGAAGTTTTCCTTTTTCATGTTCCACATCAGGCCGAACGCGTAGAAGTTAGCCCAACGGTGATTGGGGCTGAAGCGGGAGGAACCGTCGCGGCGGTAAGAGCCTTCCACGTAGTATTTCTCGTCATAGTTATATTCGGCACGGGCGAAATAAGAGTTGAACACATATTCTTCGCGTTGGCCGCTGGCACTGAGTGTGGAGGGGTCGAGGTTGGCAATCTGATACAGGCGGATGTCCGTGATACCGTCACCACTGACACTGAAAAGATCCGTATCATAGATGATGCTTTCCTGACCTACCAAGGCAGTGATGTTGTGCACCTTGTTGAAGGTGTGTTTGTATTCAGCGGTGTTGGTGAATGTCCATTGCGTGCCGCGCTGGAATTGTTCTCCCAAGCCTCCTATAAACTCGTTGTTCTCCCATGGATCGCTTTCGCTGCGGTATTTTACATAGAATCCTTCATACGCCTGTTGTGCGCGGATGGTCAGTCCCTTGATGGGGGTCAGTTCTTCGTAGGCGTTCAGGTTGCCGCGCACCTGTTCTGTCAACGAACGGCCGTTGTTATAGATAAACATGGGGTTTGTGCCGCCGCTGGGAAGTGTTCTCAGATCTTCTCCACGGCTCCAACTTCCGTCGCCGTTTTCGATGATCTCGTAGGGAAAGTCGATGGGACGTCCCATGCGTGCCAAGACCAGCGGGGTGTTGGTGTAGAGCGATCCCGAGTCACTGCTGGAACTCATTGTGGTGGAGTACTTACGGTATGACAAGTAGGAGTTCACACCCACGCGCAGCCAGTCGTTCACCTTGGTGTTGAGATTGAGGCGCACATTATGCCGCTTCAGATAGGACTGATAGGATGTTCCATCCTGGTCGAAGTGTCCCACGCTGATGTAGTAGTTGGTTTTTTCGCTCGCTCCGCTGATGCTGGCATCCACGGTGTAGGTGGGCGCGTTGTCGTTCATCACGTAGTCCTGCCAGTCCATGTTCAGACCGTAGCGGTTGACGAGGTTCTGCAAGTCCTGACTCACGAGGTTGGGGTTCACCATGGCTGCGAACTGCATGAACTGCTGGGCATTCATCATGTCCTTGCTCATGTCGGGCAGTTTGGAGATACCGTAAGTGCCGCGGATGGTCACTTCGGCTGTCTCGCCGCTCTTGCCACGTTTAGTAGTGATGAAAATGACACCGTTGGCTGCACGCGCTCCATAGATAGAGGTGGAGGCGGCATCTTTCAGTACCGTCACGTGCTCGATATCATTCGGATTCAGCGAAGTAAACACGCTGCTGGACACGGGTGCTCCATCCAATATATAAAGAGGTTCGGTGCCGGCATTCAACGTGGAAACACCACGGATACGCATGCTGGAGGTGGCTGTAGGCTCTCCGGAAGAGGTCATAACCTGCAAACCAGACACCTGACCCTGCAAGGCATCACCGAAGTTCATGCTGGGTTTGGCTTCGATTTTTTCATTGTTCACGGTTGCTACGGATCCAACTACAGATCCAAGCTTTTTTCCCGTACCATAACCGATGATCACCACCTCGTCCAGTTCGCTCACATTGGGGTAAAGGACGATCCTCATTTCAGGAGCTATTTCCACCTCCTGCGTCTCCATGCCGATGAAGCTGATGACAAGGGTTTTCGCCGAACTCGGTACATGCGTTAACCTTCCGGAAATCAGGAACTTAGTATGATGCCGCAACAACGGGATTTTTTAGAGGAAACGGCTTCAGGAGGCTTGTGGAGGGGGTGAGAGGGCGGAACAGGCTACTCTCTTTCTACCCGTTTTCACTCTTATCCGGCTCAATAGCAGGTGGTTGCAAGACAAAAGTCCCGCACGGTCTGAAACTGTCAATCCCCCCTCATCGTGCGAGAACGCTTCTTGTCGGGAAAACGGAAAGAGACGGGGAAGGGAGCGGAAACAAGTCTTGCATAATGCGGTAGTGTTCCTGAAAGACTGTGATGTTAATCTTTTTCGCAGTTTAATACGTCTTCCCGGCGGAAAAGCCATGTCAGGTTATAAATTACCTGCCGCCTCCCATACCTTGCACGCTTTTCCCGCCGCGATATACACCACGTAAGCGCTCATCCGGTATTTGGGGAACATGGTCCGGA
>CALUOU010000118.1 GCA_944322335.1 uncultured Bacteroides sp. | reverse complement strand
TAACTGAATTTGCTTGTACAACATCCGTACAACAGCGTTGTCAAAACCGTCCAACTTTTGTACAACATTTGCGTTCAATCTGCACATTTTCCGTGTAGAAATGCACGCAACTTCGTAAAAAGCAATAGGCGGCAATGTGTTGATACACAACCGATTGCCGCCTATTTCAATGATAATTAGCTATTTATAGCGTATCTTCCACAGCAGCCTGCGCCGCAGCCAGACGTGCAATAGGCACGCGGAAGGGTGAGCAGGATGCATAGTTCATGCCGATCTTGGCACAGAACTTAACAGAGGAAGGTTCGCCTCCGTGTTCGCCACAAATACCGGTGCGGAGATTCGGACGGACACCGCGACCTTTCTCTACAGCCATCTTGATAAGCTGGCCTACACCGTTCTGATCCAATACCTGGAACGGATCGACCTTCAGGATCTTCTTCTCCAGATATACCGGCAGGAAGCTGGCGATGTCATCGCGCGAGTAGCCAAAGGTCATCTGAGTCAGGTCATTCGTACCGAACGAGAAGTATTCGGCCTCGGATGCGATCCGGTCGGCAGTCAGGGCTGCACGCGGTGTCTCGATCATTGTACCGATCTCAAACGGCACCTCGATGCCTTCTTCTGCAAACACTTCTTTGGCTGTAGCCAAGATCACTTCCTTCTGTTGCTTCAGCTCGTACAAGATACCTACCAGCGGCACCATGATTTCCGGCATCGGGTTCTTTCCTTCTTTCTTCAGTTCACAGGCCGCACCCAAGATGGCACGGGTCTGCATGGCTGTAATTTCGGGGAAAGTGATGCCCAGACGGCAACCGCGGTGACCCAGCATCGGATTGTTTTCCGCGAGGCTCGCCACGCGATTCTGGATTTCCTCTACGCTGACACCCATTTCGTCTGCCATCTTCTGCTGGCCTTGCAGATCATGGGGAACAAACTCATGGAGAGGCGGATCGAGCAAGCGGATGTTAACCGGACAGCCGTCCATTGCCTCCAAGATACCCTTGAAGTCGCTCTTCTGATAAGGAAGCAGTTTCTCCAAAGCTTTCTTGCGGCCTTCGACCGTATTGGCCAGAATCATCTCGCGCATGGCTACGATCTTCTGATCTTCGAAGAACATGTGCTCCGTACGGGTCAGACCGATACCCTTGGCACCGAAGGCACGAGCCACTTCCGCATCATGCGGTGTGTCGGCATTCGTGCGGACTTGCAGCTTCGTATACTTGTCACACAAGTCCATCAGAGCCTTGAAGTCGCCCGAAAGTTCGGCGGCGCGGGTAGGAATCTCACCGGCATATACTTGTCCGGTCGAACCGTTCAGCGAGATAAAGTCGCCTTCCTTATAGACTACTCCTTCGATCTCCACAGTCTTTGCCTTGTAGTTCACATTGATGGCGCCGGCGCCGGATACACAGCACTTGCCCATGCCGCGTGCAACCACAGCCGCGTGTGAAGTCATACCGCCACGTGCCGTAAGAATGCCTTCAGCAGCCGACATACCAGCCAAGTCTTCGGGAGAAGTCTCGATGCGGACCATGACTACACGGTGGCCGTCATCGTGCCATTTCTGCGCATCATCGGCATGGAACACAATCTGTCCGCAGGCAGCGCCCGGAGATGCGGGCAATCCGTGAGTGATGACTTTAGCTCTCTTCAGTTCGTCCTTATCGAATACCGGGTGGAGCAGTTCGTCCAGCTTCTGCGGCTCGCAGCGCATGATAGCTGTCTTTTCGTCAATCATGCCCTGATGCAACAGATCCATAGCGATCTTTACCATAGCTGTACCGGTACGCTTGCCGTTACGGGTCTGCAGGAACCAGAGTTTGCCTTCCTGTACGGTAAACTCCATGTCTTGCATATCCTTGTAGTGGTTTTCCAGCTTGGTCTGGATGGCGTCCAGTTCCTTGTAGATCTCCGGCATGGCCTCTTCCATTGACGGGTACTTGCTGGCACGCTCCTCTTCCGAAATGCCTTGCAGGGCTGCCCAACGCTGCGAGCCGATCTTGGTGATCTGCTGCGGAGTGCGGATACCGGCCACCACGTCTTCACCCTGAGCGTTGATCAGATACTCACCGTTGAACAGGTCCTCGCCCGTAGCGGCATCGCGGCTGAAGCAAACGCCCGTGGCCGAAGTATTGCCCATGTTGCCGAACACCATGGCCTGAACGCTGACGGCCGTTCCCCATTCATCGGGTATTCCTTCCATCTTGCGATAGAGGATGGCGCGTTCGTTCATCCATGAACGGAACACGGCGCAGATGGCTCCCCACAGCTGCTCGTAGGCGTCCGTCGGGAAGTCCTGGCCGGTCTGTCCCTTTACGGCAACCTTGAAGCGTTTCACGAGTTCCTTCAGATCTTCCACGTCCAGTTCGTTGTCCAGCTTGACACCTTTCGCATGTTTCACATCTTCGATGATGGCTTCAAACGGATCGATGTCCTCCTTGTTGGTAGGTTTCATGCCCAACACCACGTCACCGTACATCTGCACAAAGCGGCGGTAAGAGTCCCATGCGAAGCGCGCGTTTCCCGTCTTGCGGGTAAGGCCCTCTACCACCTCGTCGTTCAAGCCCAAATTCAAAATGGTGTCCATCATGCCCGGCATAGACGCGCGCGCTCCTGAACGGACCGAAACCAACAACGGATTTTCCACGTCACCAAACTTAGACCGCATCAGCGTCTCAATGTGAACAATGGCTTTTTCCACATCGTCTTTCAAAAGGGCAACGACTTTATCACGCCCCATCTCATAATATTCCGTACAAACTTCTGTCGTAATAGTAAAGCCCGGAGGAACCGGAACACCAATAAGATTCATCTCTGCGAGATTTGCACCTTTACCTCCTAAGAGGTTTCTCATGTCGGCTCTTCCTTCTGCCTGACCATTACCAAAAGTATAAACTCTTTTTTTGTCCATGATAAAAATTTAAGTTGTTGGATGATGATATTTCACTTTTCTGCTCGCAAATCTAAGGATATTTCGTAGACTATAAAACTTTTTATAGAAAAACTTTCTTTAAAAATGCAATTTCTGCATTACAAAGCACATATTTACCGCATAAATACCTAATTTTGCCCCGAAAATCATCAGAACAAAGGAACGTGACAAGAAAGAAGAAAGAACTACCTCTGCTGGAAAAAGTAGAGATCACAGACGTGGCCGCCGAAGGGAAAGCCATCGCCAGAGTAAACGATCTGGTCGTGTTTGTGCCCTATGTGGCGCCAGGCGACATCGTAGATTTGCAAGTCAAACGCAAAAAACATCACTATGCGGAAGCGGAAGCCGTGAAATTTCATGCTTATTCACCGAAACGGACAAAGCCGTTTTGCCAGCACTATGGCGTGTGTGGAGGATGCAAATGGCAGATCTTGCCTTACGAAGAGCAGCTCAGGCATAAGCAAAGACAAGTGGCTGACAACCTGACCCGCATCGGGAAAATCGAATTGCCGGAAATATCCCCCATCATCGGATCAGCCAAAACCGTCTGCTATCGGAATAAGCTGGAATACACCTTTTCCAATAAAAGATGGCTGACCTCAGAAGAAGTCAGCCGGAACGTTGTCTATGACCAAATGAACGCCGTAGGCTTCCACATCCCCAACGCCTTTGATAAAGTGCTGCCCATTGAGAAATGCTGGCTGCAGGACGACATCTCCAACCGCATCCGGAACGCCATCCGTGACTATGCTTACGAGCATGATTACCCCTTCATCAACCTGCGCACTCATGAAGGCATGTTGCGCAACCTGATCATACGCACATCGACCACCGGCGAGCTGATGGTTATCGTGGTCAGCAAGATCGAAACGGAAGAAGAGATGCAAAGGCTCCAAGAACTGCTGCAATACGTGGCCGGCCAATTTCCGGAAATCACTTCGCTGCTCTATATCGTCAACAACAAATGCAACGACACCATCACCGACCTGGATGTGCATGTTTTCAAAGGAAAGGATCATATTTTTGAACAAATGGAGGGGCTGCGCTTCAAAATCGGACCCAAGTCCTTCTACCAGACCAATTCGGAACAAGCCTATATATTATATAAGGTGGTGCGCGGCTTTGCGAACCTGACGGGCAACGAGCTTGTGTATGACCTCTATACCGGAACGGGAACCATCGCCAACTTTGTGGCGAGACAGGCGAAGCAGGTCATCGGCATCGAATATGTGCCTGAAGCCATTGAAGACGCCAAAGTAAACGCCGCGATCAACGGAATACATAACACCCGGTTCTTTGCCGGCGACATGAAGGACCTGCTGACCCCAACATTCATCGGACAATACGGACGGCCTGATGTCATCATCACAGACCCGCCCCGCGCCGGCATGCATCCCGACGTGACCCAGGTGATCCTTGAAACCGAACCGTCACGCATCGTCTATGTCAGCTGCAATCCAGCCACACAAGCACGGGACCTGCAAGCGCTGGATGCCAAATATCAGGTGAAGGCCGTCCAGCCGGTCGACATGTTCCCGCATACCCACCATGTGGAAAACGTGGTATTGCTTGAACGGAAATCCCACTAACCCTCTTTTTATCCCACATCGTCATGAAAGAAAAAAGACCCGTCACGAAAGCACGTAACCAATATACAGATTATACGGTACGTGAGCCTATGGAGCTTATGGAGTTTCTGGCAACCAAAATGCCTCAAGCCAGCCGTACCAAACTGAAGACCTTGCTCACCAAACAGGTAGTGCTGGTGGACAATGTCATCACCTCCCAATACAACTTCCCGCTGAAACCGGGCATGAAGGTGCAGATCAGCCGCGAGAAAGGCAAAAAGGAGTTTCACAACCGCCTGCTGAAGATAGTCTATGAAGACGCTTATCTGATCGTGGTGGAGAAAATGCCGGGATTGCTTTCGGTCAACACCGAACGGCAAAAAGAACGGACGGCTTATACCATCCTGAATGAATACGTAAGACGAAACGGAAGGCAGAGACAAGTCTATATCGTCCACCGGCTGGACAGAGACACTTCCGGACTTATGATGTTTGCCAAAGATGAAAAGACCCAGCACACCCTACGTGACAACTGGCACGACATCGTGTATGACCGGCGCTATGTGGCCGTGGTCGCCGGAGAAATGGAGAAAGACGCGGGCACTGTCTCTTCATGGCTGACCGACCATAAACTGTATGTGTCTTCCAGCCCCGTGGACAACGGCGGAAAACCTTCTGTCACACACTACCAGACCATCAAGCGGGCCAACGGATATTCGCTCATCGAACTCCGCTTGGACACAGGCCGGAAAAACCAGATCCGTGTACACATGCAGGACTTGGGACATCCGGTGGTCGGAGACGGACGTTACGGACTGGAAGATGTGAATCCGCTGAACCGCTTGGCCTTGCACGCTTTTAAGCTCTGTTTCTATCATCCCATCACAGGAGAACAAATGGAATTTGAGACTCCTTATCCGGCCGACTTCAAGCGGCTGTTGCTGAAAAAAACTTGAAACGACAGCCGCCACCGAACGAATCCTAAGCTCCACCTATCACCGTGACGGCATTTTGACAGCCGACACGGTGATTCATAACCGTTTTCCGTGTGAAGTTTCACCGCATCTCATTGAACATGAAGCTGTTCCGGTGAAAGCGCAAGAACGGGCGTTCCCATGCATGCTTAAGCAGAGGGGAATCTTTCACAAGGGGCAAAAATCGGTCAGCCACAGTATACAAATCATTCACAAGGCACCGTCAATGTCAATAAACGCGAGCTTTCATGCCTCAGAAACGGAAAGAGACATAGAAAAAAGCCTCCAGGTGAAGTTTCACCGGAAAACACTGTATATAAACGGATTATAGTGCAACAGAATTGGTTTGCGAAAATGTAGAGACGCGATTCATCGCGTCTCCTTGCCAGCAGCCCGCATAAACGGCATTCTCCTGCTGAATAAATTCGCAAACCATCTTTGCCTGAGTATAAACCGGAAAACGGTGAAAGCGGGGAAAGGTGAAAGCGGGTCTTTCCTTTCACCAAAACATTCTGAATATCAATCTGTTGAAACCTAAAGTGAAAGCGTGAAGCCTTCAAGCTGTTTTCTATAAAAAAAACACAGGTTATAATCGGACAAAACGGTTTGCGAATAAATATATTTGCCTATTCAGAAAGAAAAGCTGTCCGTGCGGGCAGGGTGTGCGAGGAGACGCGATAAATCGCGTCTCTACATTTTTTACAGATCAATTCTGTGTTACTATAAAAAGGAAACGGAACCAAGTTGAAAAGGAAACGGAATCAAGTTGAAAAGGAAACGGAATCAAGTTGAAAAGGGAACGGAATCAAGTTGAAAAGGAAACGGAATCAAGTTAATCGCACCATAAAATCAACTTGATAATAATCCCCATTCCGCTAAACGGCTATCAGTTACAGCAAGCTGTGTCAAGTGCGCTTCCGCCGCACGCGTGCCGTCCGTCCGCCGCACGCGTGCCGTCCGTCTGCCGCACGCGTGGCGTCCGTCTGTCTCACGCGTGGCGTGCCGCCCGTTCCACACGTGCGGAAGCTACAGGTGAGGGTGTCAGTTCTCGGAACACTACAAAGCTCCTGAACGTACACGGCTCAAAGTCTCTGGAGTCATGAGCAAATAGGATGCGATATGAGACAAAGGGGCGCGCTTCACCACTTCCGGATCGGTCCGCAACAAGAAATTGTAACGTTCCCGAGCGGTCTCAAAACGCCAGGAATCGGCTTTAATCTGAGATACAATCAGTGAATATTCCAGTGTCTTACGATAAAACATGTTCAGCTCCCAAGAGGTTTCAGCCAGCAGCAGCAGCTTATCGTAGGGCAACAAATAGACAACCCCATCCTCCAGCGCTTCGATCATCAGCCGGGTCGGCTCTTTTTTCAGCGTACTTTCAATGCAAATGACCACACACCCTTCGTAAGAGAAATGCTCCGTCAGGTCTTTCCCGTTCTTATAATAGAATTGGCGCAACATCCCCTTGCCGACAATCACGATGTTACGGCTTATTTCACCTTCCTTTAAGAGCAACTCTCCTTTTTCAACTTCTTTCTTCACCAAAATGTCTTCCAGCTGTTTTCTTCCAGATGAGGTCATGTCCGGATAGCGGGAATTGACGACTGCACTGACTGTTTCTTTTAAAAGTGTATCCATAAAATTAATCCCTCAGGTTTGTAATTACCATGCAAAGGTAACTCTTTTCGTTGAAAATAGGAAGCAGAAACTTTAAAAACGCAAAATAGCGGATGGCCTGCAAGGCGGGCTTGGAAAAAGCGACAAAAAAATTAAAGTCCAATAACCCCTGATAATAAACACGTTATAAAAATATCCAAGGATGCCCCGAAAAAATATGGCTCAAAAGCTTGCACAGTACAAAACTTTAGCCTACCTTTGCACCGCATTTGAGAGAAAATGCTACAGGAAAGGAAGTGTGGGTGAGTGGCTGAAACCACCAGTTTGCTAAACTGACGTACGGGAATTTCCGTACCGGGGGTTCGAATCCCCCCGCTTCCGCAAATGCACCCTTAGCTCAGTTGGTAGAGCAACTGACTCTTAATCAGTGGGTCCAGGGTTCGAATCCCTGAGGGTGTACTCATTTTCAAGGTGGATTCGTCTAGCGGCTAGGACACATGCCTCTCACGCATGGAACACGAGTTCGATTCTCGTATCCACTACTCCCGAATAACCCCTCCAGATTTTGGAGGGGTTATTTTTTTGTCACTTCTAAACCGCATTCGCCATCCCCCAACGCCGGAGCAGTAGAAAACCAGCCCCCTCCTGCCTTCGCATCATGGCCAAGGCAGAAAGGGGCTGCTGACGGGGGGAGACCGCCATCCCGTCTGACGGTCTGCTACCGCAGTCACTGAATAGAGGAGGATTGGGGGGTAATGACTGTGCCTGCATTGACATTATTCCATTCCTCTATAGAGTTAGTCTCGTCTCTCCCTGCAATGCCACCGACTTTCATAGAACTTGCACTTGCTCCGCTGGCATCGATCGTGCCGCTGAAAGTGCAATGGCTGATACTTCCATAATTCTGCCCTGCTATGCCTCCGATACATATAGTGCCAATAATATCATTCACAAGAATAGCGCTGACTGTTATACTGCCAGAGTAAGTGCAGTTGGTAATAATGGTGGAACTAACTACCTCACAAACGATGCCGCCTACACGACACTCGAACAAGTTAGACGTGCCTGTGCCTGTAACAGTAATGTCAGCCGATACATTCAGATTGCGGATCTCACTCGCAACTGACATACTATTATATCCAGCTAGCGATTCGAAGAAACCGATCATAACAGCTGGAGGTGAATTTTGCATTTGGCTTAAATCGCACTTTATCGAAGCGCTGATGGTATGCCCATTGCCGTCGAATACACCAAAAAGTGTTGCCGGACCCCAATTGGAGGTGTCCATCTCGATGTCTGTCTCAAGGCGGGCGTACTTGCTATCCAAATACTCATCGCTGTTGAAGTAACACAGCAGGTCGGCGGCGCTGGTGATGAGATAGGGGCTATCCTCCGTGCCTTCCCCTTGCAGGGAAGCGGAGGCCGTGGTGGCATCGGTCAGTTTGTCAATCCCCACCGGAATCTCCTCCTGAGTCCAATCGGCAATGGAGAGCGTGACATTGGCTGCGGCAGGCTTTTCCTCCGTCATGCGTCCGAGGTTGCCCTTCAGGACGAAGTGCTTTCCGCCGGAGAGGTT
>CALUOU010000117.1 GCA_944322335.1 uncultured Bacteroides sp. | reverse complement strand
TATTTATTCTGTACCATCCTTGCTTGCCGGCTATGACAGAACGATAATCTCCTTTGCCCTGCACCCTCCACAGCCAACACACCCACAGGAGCCACACGCAGTCGCATACACTCCTCTTACGCTATGCCTAAAAGTTCGATTTCAAATATCAGCGTCGAATTACCCGGAATGCCCGGCTGCGAGAATTTCCCGTAGCCCATTTCCGCCGGAATGTAAACCTCCCACTTGTCGCCCACACACATCCGCTGCATGGCGATGATCCATCCTTCGATAAGGTCGCAAAGACGGATGGCCAGCGGAACGCCTCCCAGACTGCTGTCAAACTGCTGTCCGTCAATCGTCCGTCCGGTGTAGTGGACGGTCACGATGCTGCGCAGGGTCGGATGCTTGCCGTCGGCTTTGCCTTCCGCAAGGACACGGTAACATATGCCTTTGGGAAGCGACTTCACTCCTTCTTCTCTTGACTTTTGCAGGATCCAATCCTTGTTGGCCTGCGCGTACTCTCTTTTATTCATTCGCTGTCTATAACAGGTTATCCGTTTCAGGAAAAACGGTCGAGTTCTTTAGCAGTCACAGATGCGGATCGATTACGGCCAGCAAGTCAGCTTTCGACATCACGCCGCTTTGCCTCCAAAGGATCTGTCCCTTTCGGAAAAGCATCAGGGTCGGAACGGCCTGTATGCCGTATTGGGCGGCAGTCTGTCCGTATTTGTCAACATCCACCTTGATAATGCGCACTCTGTCGCCAAGCGTGTCTTTGAGTTGTTCCAGCACGGGGTGCAGCATCTTGCAGGGCTGGCACCAGGTAGCGAAGAAGTCCACCAGCACCGGACGGTCTTCTGAAATCACATCATTGAAAGTTTCCATTTGCTCATTTTTTTTTTTAGTTCTATGATTTTATGGAGAAAAAATGTTCTTCATCATGTCCCCATCGCTTCAGCGGTTTTGTATTTCTCCGTTGATGCGCTTCCTCACCACGGAATATGCCTTCTGAAACAATGCCGACTGCTTCATGGTATTCAGCATTTCCTTGAAGCGGCAGGCCGGTATGGTGAATGTCAGCTCATCCTTGGGCACCAGCGGACGCGCCGACGGATCGAACATACCGAGGAAACACCGGCGGCCTCCTTCCGCATTCTCTTTGACGGCAAAGGTCACGATGCCGCAACAGCCCGAAGCAAACCGTGCGCATACCGCATCGTCTGCGTTGTTGTCATAAAACGCCCATGAGCACAAGCCGGAAAGCACATCGGGCGTAGCGAAGAAAAGCACTCCCTCCACCTCGTCCAAACCGGCAACATGATCCATGCGCACGAAATTAAGGTATGGCTTCTCCGTCAGGCGGATGTCCAGCCGGCCGATGTATTCCTTGACCTGTTCTTTGGTCTGTTTGTAGTGTTCCGTTTCCGATACAAACATCGGCACACGGTCGGGCATGGGCGCAAAGGCGGTATAGAGGCTTCCGCCACCGCAAAGCACATTGCCGGCCGCCAGCGTCAGCGGCTCTCCGTCACAGACCTTGCGTATCGCGCCAATCATGCAGCGGGGTATTTTTCTTACTGCCGTCACAGCCTTTCCGCTATAGCCGAAAGCGACGGGAAGAGGCACGCTTTCGCCGAAAGCCGCCCTGTAGTTGGCTATAAATTCTTGTATGTCCATATGTTAAGTCCTATCGTTCCTCCTGTCTGCCATTCTCCCGTCCCTTTCCTTGCCGACGATCCTTGACGCGGTTTCCCATGCCCGCTCAGATCCGTGCTTGTGAAGATGACGCATTCAAATGACAACCACTGCAAAAATACACATTTTCCCCAAAAAAACAACCATCCGCAGACTTGTCTTTAAGATTAGTATAGTCAGACAAGAACCGTTTGCGAATCATAACCTGCCTACAGGAACTAAAAACAGGACATTCAAATGGACACTGAAGACACGCCAAGACAGACCGCAAACCAGCAAAAGCCAGATTATTCCTGCTCCTTATTTAAAAACAATCTAAATTATTTGTAGCGTATAGGCATATCCTGTATCTTTGCGCCCGAAATAACAACCAGAAGAGACAGATTAAGGTATATGCGATTGTCAGAACTAAAAACAGGAGAAAAAGGCGTCATCGTAAAGGTGTTAGGCCACGGCGGTTTCCGCAAAAGGATTGTGGAAATGGGGTTCATCAAAGGGAAAACGGTAGAAGTGCTCTTGAACGCTCCGCTGAAGGATCCTATTAAGTATAAGGTGATGGGGTATGAAATATCCCTCAGAAGGCAGGAAGCCGAAATGATAGAAATCATCAGCGAACAGGAAATGAAAGACCAGCTGGTGCAAAGCGGCCCCTTGCAGGGCATCAGCGAGAACATCCGGCTGAGCGAAGAGGAGATGAGGCGCATGGCACTGGGAAAACGGCGCACCATCAACGTGGCGCTGGTGGGGAATCCCAACTGCGGAAAGACCTCGCTCTTCAACATCGCCTCCGGCTCACACGAACATGTAGGAAACTATAGCGGAGTCACCGTGGACGCCAAAGAAGGATACTTTGATTTCCAAGGCTATCATTTCCGCATTGTCGACCTGCCGGGCACCTACTCGCTTTCGGCCTACTCGCCGGAAGAGATCTACGTCAGAAAGCACATCATCAACGAGACCCCGGACATCATCATCAACGTGGTGGACGCGTCCAACCTGGAACGGAACCTCTACCTCACCACACAGCTGATAGACATGAACGTGCGCATGGTGATCGCCCTGAACATGTTTGACGAGCTGGAGGCCAGCGGAAACACCTTGGACTATGTGAAGCTGAGCGAACTGATCGGCGTGCCCATGATCCCGACGGTGAGCCGGACAGGGAAAGGCATCGACACCCTCTTCCACGTCATCATCAGCATCTACGAGGGAGGCGACTTCCTGACCAAAGAAGGAAAAATCCGCCAGGAAATCCTGAACGACATCCGCAACTGGCACAAAGAGTACGTGCCGGACCACGCTTTCGGCATCCATAAAGAGGAAGAAGAGCCACGCACCTCCTACCGCCACATCCACATCAATCACGGTCCGGACCTGGAACGGAGCATCGAGGAGGTGAAACGCCGCATCTGCGAGAACGAACAGATCCGCCATAAATACTCCACCCGCTTCCTGGCCATCAAACTGTTAGAGAACGACAAAGAGCTGGAAAAGGTGGCAGCCGCCCTGCCCAACGGACCAGAGATCCTGCAAACGCGCGACCAGGAAGAGGCACGCCTCCACACCGTCCTCAACGAAGACAGCGAACAAGCCATCACCGACGCCAAATACGGCTTCATCTCCGGCGCACTCAAAGAGACCTTCGTAGACAACCACCTGGACAAAGGCCGCCGCACGGAGTTCATCGACTCCATCGTGACCCACCGCATCTGGGGATTCCCCATCTTCTTCCTTTTCCTCTACATCATGTTCCTCGGCACCTTCATCATAGGCGACTATCCCATGCAGGGAATCGAATGGCTGGTGGCCGAAACCGGCAACCTTGTACAGGCGAACATGGCGGAAGGCCCCCTGAAAGACCTGATCATCGACGGCATCATCGGCGGTGTGGGAGGAGTGATCGTGTTCCTGCCCAACATCCTGATCTTGTATTTCTTCATCTCGGTGATGGAGGATTCGGGATATATGGCGCGCGCCGCTTTCATCATGGACAAGATCATGCACAAGATGGGGCTGCACGGCAAATCGTTCATTCCGCTCATCATGGGGTTCGGATGCAACGTGCCCGCCATCATGGCTTCGCGCACCATCGAAAACCGCAAGAACCGCCTGGTGACCATGCTCATCACTCCCCTGATGTCGTGCAGCGCGCGCCTGCCCATCTACCTGGTGCTGATCGGCGCCTTCTTCCCCACCCACGCCAGCCTGATGCTGCTGCTGGTCTACGCCATCGGCATTTTCATGGCCATCCTGATGGCACGCCTGTTCAGCCGCTTTCTGGTGAAGGGGGACGACACACCGTTTGTCATGGAGCTTCCTCCCTACCGCCTCCCGACTTCCAAAGCCATCTTCCGGCATACCTGGGAGAAGGGGGCGCAATATCTCCGCAAAATGGGAGGCATCATCCTGGTCGCCTCCATCGTCATCTGGGCTTTGGGCTACTATCCCGACCACAATGCCTACAGCAGCGCGGCCGAGCAACAGGAGAACTCCTACATCGGCCAGATAGGCAAAGCCATCGAACCCGTGATCGAGCCGCTTGGATTTGACTGGAAATTAGGCATCGGCATCCTCTCTGGAGTGGGAGCCAAAGAGCTGGTGGTCAGCACGCTGGGAGTGCTCTACGCCAACGATGCCGATTCAGACGGAACCAGTCTGGGCGAACGCATCCCCATCACTCCCCTGGTGGCTTTCGGCTACATGGTGTTCGTCCTGCTCTACTTCCCCTGCATCGCAACGATAGCGGCCATCAAGGGTGAGTCTGGCAGCTGGAAATGGGGGCTCTTCACAGCGGGCTACACTACCCTGCTAGCCTGGATCGTCTCGTTCCTCATCTATCAGGTTGGGAGGCTGCTGCTATGACGGCTCATTGGCAAGAATGGGCAGTAGCTCTCCTGCTGCTGCTCTGCATCGTCCGCATCGGGCTGAACGTCCGGAACTTTTTCCGAAAAGCCAACGGAAAAAAGAGTCCCTGCAGCAGTTGCCCTACAGGCTGCGACCTGAAGCGGCAATGCGAACAAAAGGAGAAACCATTAAGCGATTCAGGACAACCGCATCAGAAATAGCAGGCAAACAGACCGTTTGACAAGAAAAAGAAATTGAGTGAAAAATACAATACCTATTTTGCACGCGTGAAACGGAAACGGCGCACGCATGAAACGGAAGCGGCGCACGCGTGAAACGGAAACGGCACACGCGTGAAACGGAAACGGCGCACGCGTGAAACGGAAGCGGCTTGTGGCCGCCTCCCATTCATCGAAAATTGCAAACATCCAGTACTGTAAAGCATCCTATAATTAGAATGAAACAGAATTGATCCGGCGAAATTGTAGAGACGCGATTAGCTACGCTCAAAACATCTCTTATTTTTTAACAGAAGTATAGTCATCGCGTCTCCTCGCACGCCCGCCAGCAATCCCATTGGTACGGTCCATCCGGCCTCCTACAATCACGACTTGCAATCAACTTGATTTTGCTGTACAATCAACTTGATTTCACTGCCTAATCAACTTGTTTTTAAAAGGAATATGCGTTAAAAGCTTCACGGCTTCACGCGGATTTCAACCAGTTGGATTTCAACTGGTTGCAGTGAAAGGAAGAGGTTAGTTTCACCTTTCACACGTTTCCGCCATCATTCACCATAAACATCTTATATACAATATTTTCCGGTGAAACTTCACCAAAGAGATTCTTCATGAAGCTTTTCTTTTTCCTTCCCAGGTAAATGATCACAATTATTGACATTCAAAAGAATGGGTGACCATTTTCCACCCTAAAATTGACCGATTTGTATACCCTATTTGACCGATTTGTACAATCTTTCGCACCATCTTATTCCGCACCTACAAGAATCCATCAGATTTTCCAAAGACTTTAAACATGCCCCTATGGCTTTTTCAATGTAATACATGTCACAATGTTCTCCTTATTTCGGAGAGGAGAAGATATGACAAGGGAATCCTCCGCCAGTCTGGTCTGATATAGTGAATTAGTTATCTTCCGCTTCTGGCATCCTTAATACCCGACCTCTTCGCCATCGCGTAATACTATCGTATGACTTCCGTCCAAGTCAACGCTACACATATCCAATTCAACATGTATTTGTCCAACAATTCAAGCCACAGAGTCCACTCGCCGACTTTACTTCATTTATTACAATGATCAAAGAATAAAAAAATGTTTTCTAAAACAAAGTTCTTATTGTTTTGAATATTTTTATAACTTTGTAATTACAATTATGACTATATGATTCAGAATTTTGTAATGAATAGAATAATCAAATTTAAATCTTAAACTTCACTAAAACCAACACGTATGAAAAAATTTTTTTTGCTACTGATGTTAATAACCTTTGTCAGTTGTGACGAAAATGAAATTTTCTTCTCTGACAATGTTGGAAAACAGAATGTTCTTCTCCAAACAAAAGAACAGGTCTCGAATGCAGATTTTTTCTGGAGTAGATGTTGTAGCACCAGGGGTAAATGTGTTAACTTTAACCATGACCTCCTCAGGTTCATATACCTATGATTATTTTACAGGCACATCTGCAGCCTGCCCGCATGTTGCTGCTGTAGCAGCTTTAATACTTTCTGTAAATCCGAATCTGACGAACATAGAAGTCAATGACATTATAGAGAGTACCGCGCGAAAAGTAGGAAGTACCCCTTATTCCATAGTTGATGCTAGACCCAATGGCACTTGGAATGAATACATGGGATATGGGCTTGTTGACGCATCCGCCGCCATAGCAGCCGCTTTACAAACATTAAATTAATCACTTATGAAAACAGCATTTCTTCACTTTACATTGCTCGTTTGCAGCATGTTTTTATGCCTCTCCTGTTCCGATGAGGAAGTTTCCTCGCCGATCGGTTACAACCTGCCCCAGCGTTTCAGAATAAACGTGCCTGATGACACTGCGATTATAGCCAAGAGTCAGGCTGATTTCGACAGACTGTTTCAGGAAAGCGCAGGCGAACTCGCAGAAGTCGATTTCGACCGCTATGACTAGGTGTACATCCAAGGGGCATCTTCTTCCGGAATAGAAGATTTGCAGGCACAATGGAACTTGGAATCCATCCCATACGAACTGTCTGTGCGCATAACTTATAACCTGACGGCGGAATATTGCGTCTGGAGCCTGGCCTATCTGATCGCAAAGAGCGAATCCAACCAGGTCACCGCTTCGGTGGTCTACACGGATCATTGACGGCATAAAGGCGGAGAGCTGCCTCTTGGCATTCCCATTCCCCGAAGGCTAACAGTCAAGAGACGACAGACACTCCTTTTGTCTGCCGCCTCTTGCCTATTTCCGGCAATGCGTCTGAAAACAGCGGCACAGCCTTCAACATCTGTGGAAGCCTCTCAGGATCTCCGTAGACCGGTCTCATGCGGTGATAAAAGGCGAAATAAAAGAGAAAATGAAAAAAATAAGAAGAAAAATCGCTTCGGATAGTTGGCAATTCAAAAAAAAGCATTACCTTTGCACCGCAAACGAAAAACAGAGGTTTTCATGGCACAAAATCTGGTTCCTTGGATGAGTGGCTCAGTCAGCGGTCTGCAAAACCGTGCACGGCGGTTCGAATCCGCCAGGAACCTCCACAGAGGCAAAAAGGATTGGAAAGTGATTTCTGATCCTTTTTTTGTGCCTCATCCTGTGGCTTGCCCCAAACGAACAAAAACTCTACACCTTATTATATATAAGTATGACAGACTTCACCCTTTTCCCCAATCCATGCTATATCATGGAAGAAGAGCTGCTGAGAAAGAACCTGCAGCTCATCAGCGATGTCGCCCGAAGGGCCGATGTGGAAATCATCCTTGCTTTCAAGGCTTTCGCGCTATGGAAATCCTTTCCTATCTTCCGGGAATACATCCGGCACACCACAGCCAGCTCGGTCAACGAAGCCCGCCTGGCTCTCGAAGAGTTCGGCAGCAAAGCCCATACTTATTCGCCGGCATACACCGAATCCGATTTCCCTGAGATCATGCGGTGCAGCAGCCACATCACCTTCAACTCGCTGACGCAATACCAGCACTTTTATCCGCAAGTCCAAGCCAGCGGAGAAGTCCTGTCATGCGGCATCCGCATCAATCCGGAATATTCAGAGGTGGAAACTGCCCTCTACAACCCTTGCGCCCCCGGCACCCGCTTCGGCGTGACAGCCGGGCAGCTGCCTTCCCAACTGCCGGAAGGCATTGAGGGCTTCCATTGCCATTGCCATTGCGAATCGTCGTCTTACGAACTGGAGCGCACACTGCAACATCTCGAAAGCAAGTTCTCCTCTTGGTTTCCACAAATCAAATGGCTGAACTTGGGTGGCGGACACCTGATGACGCGCAAAGACTATGACGTGGAACATCTCATCGGCCTGCTGAAAGGACTGAAGAAACGCTATCCACACTTGCGACTGATACTGGAGCCGGGATCGGCCTTTGCCTGGCAGACAGGCACGCTGCTCTCCGAGGTGGTGGACATCGTGGAGAACAAAGGCATACGGACAGCCATCCTCAACGTCAGCTTCACCTGCCACATGCCCGACTGCCTGGAAATGCCTTACCAGCCTGTGGTGCGCGGCGCCAAGTCCGGCGAGGAAGGCCCCTACGTCTATCGCTTGGGCGGAAACTCTTGCCTCAGCGGCGACTACATGGGCATGTGGAGCTTCGACCACGCCCTGCAAATCGGCGAACGGATCATCTTTGAGGACATGATCCACTACACCACCGTCAAGACCACCATGTTTAACGGAATCCACCATCCGGCCATCGGCATGTGGACCCTAAACGGTGAAGCCAGGATTTTCAGGCAATTTACATACGAAGATTACCGCGACAGAATGTGCTGATTATCAATCTAATCACACCATAGCAAAAGAAAAAGTGAAGTTATCCCGCTAAAAAAACGATCAGAATGTTTGCTGGTTTGCAAAAAATGCCTACCTTTGCAACCGCAAAACCAAAAAAGCGGCAATAGCTCAGTTGGTAGAGCACGACCTTGCCAAGGTC
>CALUOU010000116.1 GCA_944322335.1 uncultured Bacteroides sp. | reverse complement strand
TCGGCCTTGTTCATCTTGTAGAGGTTCTTGAGGCGTATGCCGTAGGTCTGGGCGATGGAGTGCATGGAGTCGCCGTCGCGCACGACGTGCCATTCGTAGGGCTTCTGCGCCTTCTTGTTCTTCTTCTTGAGGTAGATGATGTCGCCGGGCATGAGGGTGTATTCCTTGTGGAGGTCGTTGTATTTCACCAGCTTCTTCCAGCTGATGCCGAACTCGCCTCCGAGCAGGCGGAAGGTGTCTCCCTCGCGCACGACGACGTAGGCCAGCCCGTTGGCCAGATAGACCTGATGGGGGTTGATGAGCCAGGGCTTCTTCTTCACCTCCTTCTCCCAGCGGCGGAGCTGCCTCTTGCTCATGCCCTGGCGGTCGTATTTGTAGAGGTCGTAGTCCTCGATGAGGGTGATCAGGCGGTTGGCGTAGGAGCGTTCGGTGGCATAGCCGGCCTTCTTCAGTCCCTTGGCCCACCCCTTGTAGTCGGTGATCTTCAGCTTGAAGAGGAAGGCATAGCGCCGGCCCTGCTTCAGGAACTTGGAGTGGTCTTCATAGGAGTCCTCCACCTTGCCGTAGGCGCGGAAACACTCGCCGCGCGCGTCGTCGTCGTAATAGACCTTGCGTCCCCGCCAGGTGTTGTGGCACTTGATGCCGAAGTGGTTGTTGCTGCGCCGGGCCAGGGAGCTGTTGCCCGCCCCGCTCTCCAGCAGTCCCTGGGCGAGGGTGATGCTGGCCGGGATGCGGTATTTGTTCATCTGCTCCACGGCCAGGGGGGCGTACTTCTTGATGTAGCGGCTGTAGGCGGAGTTCTTGCGCTGGGCAAAGGCCGTCACCGCCAACAAGGACAGCGCCAGCGCCAACAACGGGATGCGGTAGGAGGAATGCGGCATAACTGATCTGAGTTTATAAGTTTACGAACCATCGAATGATCCGCAAAAATGTGCAAAACTATGGAGAAATGCAAGGCTTTTGAGTTTTATTAGCAAGACGGATTAGGGCAAACAGCCGGAATTGGCTAATTTTGCCCGTCCGATCACACCTTATTATATATAATAACACTAAAAAACAGAAACACCATGCAAGAACGAAACATCACCCTCGCCTACCGCCTCTACACCTATGAGGAGCTTTCCGCCACAGACCGCGAACTGGTGGACGCGGCCCGCCAGGCCACCCGCAGCAGTTATGCGCCCTACTCCCGTTTCCACGTGGGCGCCGCCGCCCGCCTGGCCGACGGCACCGTCGTGAGCGGCAGCAATCAGGAGAACGCCGCCTCTCCCTCCGGTCTCTGCGCCGAGCGCACCACCCTGTATTACGCCAACTCCCGCTATCCCGACCAGCCGGTGGACACCCTGGCCGTCGCCGCCCGCAACGGACGGGGAGAGTTTGTCACGGCCCCCATCTCGCCCTGCGGCGCGTGCCGGCAGGTGATGCTGGAGACGGAGCGCCGCTTCGGCCGCCCCCTGCGCATCCTGCTCTACGGCACCCAAGGCGTCTATGAGCTGCCCGACGTGGAGACGCTCCTGCCCTTCTCGTTCGACGCGTCAGTCATGGAAATATTAAAATAAGATAACAGACTGTCATCTTTAAAGGAGAAACTGTAACTTTGCGCCGCTTTTTCCGGCAAAGACAAACCGAAGAGACCCTTGAGCAAACTACTATTTCCTTTATAACCAAATTTATATGTTACATACAATCAGACTAACTCTCGCCATCGCATTTTTCGCGCTCATCACGCTGCTGTTTCTGGACTTCACGGGAACGCTTCATGCGTGGTTGGGATGGATGGCGCAGATCCAGTTCCTGCCTGCCATGCTGGCCCTGAACGTGGGGGTGGTGGCGGCTCTGGCGCTGCTCACCCTGCTGTGCGGGCGCGTCTACCGCTCCGTGATCTGCCCGCTCGGCGTGTTTCAGGACATCGTGTCGTGGCTGCGCTATGGCGTGCTGGGCGTGTTCATCGTCGCCCTCGTGGCAGGTGTCCACTCGCTCGTCGCCCTGCTGGCTCCCTACAGCTCCTACGGGCGCATCGCCTCCAGCTTCTTCGCCCCCGTCTGCCAGTGGGCCAACACCCTGCTGGCCTGTCTGGCCGAACGGGCAGACAGCTATGCCTTCTATGGCACAGAGGTGTGGCTCAAGAGCCTGCCCACGCTGGCCGTCGCCGGCGCCATCCTGATGGTGCCCTCCGACGCGAAGGACGAGAAGTCGGTGAAGATCCCCGTGGTCAATACGGAACGGTGCATCGGCTGCGGCGCGTGCGAGAACCTCTGCCCGTCACGCCCGTTCAGCGCCATCTATGTGGAAGGGCACGAAGTGCAGAGCATCATTTAATCCCCCCAAAGACTATCAACAATGAAACCTACCAACGATATGAACCGGCGCGACTTCCTGAAACTGATGGGAGCCGCCGGACTGGCTGCCAGCGGACTGACAGCCTGCGGCGGCAACTCCGCCAACAGCGCCGCCACCTCCGGCGAGGCGGCAGGCGAGATGACCTACCGCACCAGCCCCACTTCGGGCGACCGCGTGTCCCTCCTGGGCTTCGGCATGATGCGCCTGCCCTTCACCAAGGACGGCGGCAAAGACGTGATCGACCAGGAGTTTGTCAATGAGCTGGTCGACTATGCCATGGCGCATGGCGTGAATGAGGGCAACATCCCCGTCAGCTCCCAGGACAAGAACTATCGGGAAGCGCGCCGCGCCTACCTGATCGGCTACGACAGGAGCGTGCCCAAGCTGCGCCAGGCCAGCCACTGCATCGGGTGTAACCAATGCTCGCCCCACTGTCCGCAAAGCATCGACATCCCCAAGGAGCTGCACCGCATCGATGAATATGTGGAGAAACTGAAACAGAACACGCTGTGATAATCATTGAACACGTACTTACCTGCAATGGAGCTGAAAGACTTGACCGATAAACTGCATGAAGGCGGATATTCCTGCGTGATCGCCAACCGAGGCATAGTGCGCACCTTCACCCAACGGGGCGTGGCCGACCTCTTCGACTTGCTGGAACATGAACCGGACTTCCTGCGGGGAGCCATACTGGCCGACAAAGTGGTGGGAAAGGCCGCCGCCGCGCTGATGGTGCTGGGAGGGGTGACCCGCATGCATGCCGATGTGATGAGCCGGCCCGCTTACGAACTCTTACAGGCGGCCAAAGTGGAAGTGGACTGCCCCACCCTGGTGCCTCACATCATCAACCGCACAGGCACGGGATGGTGCCCTCTGGAAACGGCCAGCCGTGACCTGCATACCCCTCAGGAAATCCTGCCTGTCATACGCGATTTTATCAACCTACAGAAACAAAAGCATGAGCCCCGTTGACCTCAACCCCTTGTGCCCGGTGTTTGTCTTCTGCCAAGACCAAGTGCTGCTGAGGAAGACAACGGATCCCGGCCTGTGCGAAATACCCGCAGGCAGCGACCTGCCGCCATCGGCCGTTCCCGCCTCCGCCATCCACAACGTGACCCTGCCGGACGGCTCTACGGTACAGACGTTCGACCTGAGCGCCCCCCTGCCGGAAGACGGGACATGGATCATGAAAGGGCTGCGGGCTTCTTTTGCCTGTCTGTCCCTCTCCGACTACAAGGCGGCAGGCAAGGCTTTCCAGATACTCTACTGGGACCGGCACACCCGCTTCTGTCCCGTCTGCGGAACGCCTCCCGAACAGCAGACCCCCATCATGAAACGCTGCCCCCACTGCGGCTACGAGCTATACCCGCCCATCTCGACCGCCATCATCGTCCTCATCCGGCGGGGCGAAGAGGTGCTGCTGGTGCATGCGCGCAACTTCCGGGGCACCTTCTACGGACTGGTGGCAGGCTTCCTGGAACCGGGCGAGACCTTGGAGCAGTGCGTGCGCCGGGAAGTCATGGAAGAGACCGGCATACGCATCAGAAACATCACCTATTTCGACAGCCAGCCCTGGCCCTATCCCAGCGGTCTGATGGTGGGGTTCACGGCCGACTATGAAAGCGGCCACATCAAGCTGCAGGACAACGAGCTGAGCGCCGGCGCCTTCTACCACAAAGACCGCCTGCCAGAGCTCCCGCAAAAGCTCAGCATCGCCCGCCGCCTGATCGACTGGTGGCTCCAATCGTTCACGAAAGACAACGAAATGAAAGGATAAACGTTTTTTTCATGATAAACATTTGTTTGTTTCACTTATTTAGCTTACTTTTGTCGCGATTAAACAAAAAGCATATGAATATGAACGCAACATACCATCATCATCCTCATTGCCATCCTGACGGACCCCTTCGGTAGGCAGTAATCGATGTATGCGTATGTATGTGTCTCCTCATACCACATATGAAACAAGGCTTGCCGGACCGACGTTTGGCAAGCCTTGTTCGTTTTCATGCCAACCAGTCCAACATTGAGTATTAACCACTAATAAGAAAATAACATGCTACTAAGAATCGCAGTACAAGCCAAAGGCCGCCTTTACGACGAAACCATGTCGTTTCTGGAAGAAGCCGACATCAAACTCAGCGCCACCAAACGTACACTGCTGGTGCAGTCCTCCAACTTTCCGCTGGAAGTGTTGTTCCTGCGCGATGACGACATTCCGCAGACCATCGCTTCGGGCGTGGCAGACATCGGCATCGTGGGAGAAAACGAATATGCCGAGAAGAAGGAAGACGCAGAGATAGTCAAACGCCTCGGCTTCAGCCGTTGCCGCCTCTCCCTGGCCATACCCAAAGACATCGAATACACAGGCATCCGATGGTTCGAGGGAAAGAAGATCGCCACTTCCTATCCGGTGATCCTCTCCGACTACCTGCAGGCACAGAAGGTGCATGCCGACATCCATGTCATCACAGGCTCCGTAGAGGTGTCTCCCGGCATCGGACTGGCCGACGCCATCTTCGACATCGTAAGCTCCGGCTCCACCCTGGTCAGCAACCGCCTGAAAGAAGTGGAGGTCATCATGCAGTCGGAAGCCTTGCTGATAGGCAACAGGCACTTGTGTGCCGAAAAGCAGGAAATCCTGAAAGAGCTGCTGTTCCGCATGGATGCCGTGAAGACGGCGGAAGACAAGAAATACGTACTGATGAACGCCCCTAAGGAGAAAGTGGAAGAAATCGTCTCCATCCTGCCCGGCATGAAAAGTCCCACCGTGATGCCTCTGGCCCAAGAGGGATGGTGCTCCGTACATACCGTGCTGGACGAAAAACGCTTCTGGGAAATCATCGGCAAGCTGAAAAATCTGGGTGCCGAAGGCATACTGGTACTCCCCATCGAAAAGATGATCATCTGACCCGACTCATCGCTAAAAAACAGAAAACAACATGATACTGATCAACCAACCCCACAAGACCGAATGGTCCCAACTGCTGAAACGTCCCGTCATGGAGACAGAACGTTTGTTTGATACGGTCCGCGCCGTCATTCAGGAAGTCCGGACAAACGGAGACCGCGCCGTGCTGAAATATGAAGAGCAATTTGACAAAGTGTCCCTCCCCGCCTTGGCTGTCTCTGAAGCCGAAGTGGAAGAGGCCGGATCCCTCATCGATGAAGACCTGAAGGCTGCCATCCGCCTGGCACATCGCAACATTGAGGCTTTCCACTCCTCTCAACGGTTTGAGAGCCAAAAAGTCGAAACAGCTCCCGGCGTAACCTGCTGGCAAAAAGCACTCCCCATCGAAAAGGTGGGACTCTACATACCGGGCGGCACAGCCCCCTTGTTCTCCACCGTATTGATGCTGGCCATCCCTGCCCGCATTGCCGGCTGCTCTGAAATCGTGCTTTGCACCCCGCCGGGAAAAGACGGAAGAGTGCATCCGGCTGTGCTGTTCGCAGCAAAGATGGCAGGCGTACACCACATCTTCAAGGCAGGCGGCATACAAGCCATCGCCGCCATGGCCTATGGAACGGAAAGCGTGCCTAAGGTATATAAGATTTTCGGCCCTGGCAACCAATATGTCACCGCCGCCAAACAGCTGGTCAGCCTGCGCGACGTGGCCATCGACATGCCGGCAGGCCCGTCGGAAGTGGAAGTGCTGGCCGATGAATCGGCCAACCCAGTCTTTGTGGCGGCCGACCTCATCAGCCAAGCCGAACACGGCGTGGACAGCCAGGCCATCCTGATCACCACCTCCGTCTCACTGCAACAAGCTGTCAAAGAGGAAGTGGAACGCCAGCTGGCCACCCTGCCCCGAAAGGAAATAGCAGAGAAGTCACTGGCCAACAGCAAGCTTATCGTGGTAAACAGCCTTGAAGAAGCCATTGAAATGACAAACGAATATGCGCCAGAACACCTGATCATAGAGACACGGGACTATGAGAGTATCGTTCCGCACATCATCAATGCCGGCTCTGTATTCTTAGGCTCTCTGACACCGGAAAGTGCAGGCGACTATGCCTCTGGCACCAATCACACCCTGCCGACCAACGGATATGCCAAAGCCTACAGCGGTGTCAACCTCGACAGCTTTGTCCGCAAGATCACATTCCAGGAAATTACTCCGGAAGGCATCCGGCACATCGGGCCGGCTATCGAAACCATGGCCGCCAACGAACACTTAGACGGACACAAACGGGCTGTCAGCCTGCGCCTGCAACACTTAAACAGCTAATACCCAACATATATCAATCCTACACATGAAAACAATCGAAGAACTCACCCGCCCCAACATCTGGCGGCTCAAACCTTATTCTTCGGCACGCGATGAATATAAAGGAGCAACGGCATCCGTCTTCCTGGATGCCAATGAGAATCCCTACAACACGCCCAACAACCGCTATCCGGATCCCCTGCAATGGGAAGTCAAGAGCACCTTGTCTAAAATCAAGAAAGTGCCTTCAGAGAACATTTTCTTAGGAAACGGAAGCGACGAAGCCATCGACCTTGCATTCCGGGCCTTCTGCGAGCCGAGAACAGACAATGTGGTGGCCATCGACCCTACGTATGGCATGTACCAGGTCTGTGCGGACGTAAACGATGTGGAATACCGCAAAGTATTGTTAGACGAACATTTCCAGTTTTCGGCAGATGACCTGCTGGCTGCCGCAGATGAGCATACGAAACTGATCTTTCTCTGCTCGCCCAACAATCCGACAGGAAACGACCTGAAAAGTGATGAAATCAGGAAACTGCTGAAGGAGTTTGACGGACTGGTCGTCTTGGACGAAGCCTACAACGATTTTTCCGAAGCCCCCTCTTTTCTGGAGGAGCTGGACCGGCATCCCAACCTGATCATCCTGCAGACGTTCTCCAAGGCATGGGGATGCGCGGCCATCCGCTTGGGAATGGCTTTTGCCTCTACAGAAATCATCGGCATTTTCAACAAGATCAAATACCCCTACAATGTCAACAAACTGACTCAGCAGCAAGCGCTCGAAATGCTCCGCCGCTATTATGAAATAGAACGCTGGGTAAAGACCTTGAAAGAGGAACGGCAACGGGTGGAGAAAGAATTCAGCAAATTGCCTTGCACGGTAAAAGTGTTTCCGTCGGACGCAAACTTCTTCCTGGCACGGGTCACCGACGCTGTAGGCATCTACCATTACTTAGTGGGCGAAGGCATCATTGTGCGCAACCGCCACTCCATCGCTTTGTGCGGCAACTGCCTGCGAGTCACCATCGGAACCCGTCTGGAAAACGAGACCTTGCTTTCCGCACTGAAAAGATGGCCTGAAAACGGGAAGGAGAGAAACGTATGAAAAAGAAAGTCCTGTTCATCGACCGCGACGGCACGCTGGTTATCGAGCCGCCTGTAGACTATCAGCTGGATGCCTTTGAAAAGCTGGAATTCTATCCCAAAGTGATCCGCAACCTGGCATTCATCCGCAGCCATCTGGATTTTGAGTTTGTCATGGTCACCAACCAAGACGGCTTGGGCACGGCCTCTTTTCCCGAAGATACCTTCTGGCCTGTACACAATCTCGTGATGAAGACTTTGAAAGGAGAAGGCATCACTTTCGACCGGATCTGCATAGACCGCAGCATGCCCGATGACAACGCGCCCACCCGCAAACCGCGCACCGGCATGCTGACACACTATCTGGACAATCCGGAATATGACCTGGCCGGAAGCTTTGTCATTGGCGACAGACCCACCGATGTGGAGCTGGCCAAAAACTTAGGCTGCCGCGCCATTTTGCTGCAGGAGGATAAGACTTGCCTTTCCGGTTCGTCTGATGCCTTATCTTCCTGTTGTGCGCTTGCCACTACCGACTGGGACCGCATCAGTGAATTTCTGTTTGCCGGCGAACGGAAAGCGGAAACACATCGCATCACCAAAGAAACGGACATCTATGTCTCACTGAATCTGGACGGAAACGGAAAGTGTGACATCCATACAGGCTTGGGATTCTTTGACCACATGCTGGAACAAATCGGCAAACACGGCCATTTAGACTTGACCATCCATGCCAAAGGAGACCTGGAAGTGGACGAGCATCACACCATCGAAGACACAGCACTGACTCTGGGAGAATGTCTTTACCAAGCCTTGGGCAACAAACGCGGTATCGAACGCTATGGCTATGCCCTGACCATGGACGATTGCCTGTGTCAGGTCTGCTTAGACTTTGGGGGAAGACCTTGGCTGGTGTGGGAAGCGGACTTCCATCGGGAAAAGATCGGCGAAATGCCTACTGAAATGTTCCTGCATTTCTTTAAGTCATTAAGCGACGCAGCCAAGATGAACCTCCACATTAAGGCTGAAGGCCAGAACGAGCACCACAAGATCGAAGGCATCTTCAAGGCTCTCGCCCGCTCCATCCGCATGGCCGTCAAACGGGATATCTACCATTTTGAACTGCCAAGTTCCAAAGGCATGCTATAGT
>CALUOU010000115.1 GCA_944322335.1 uncultured Bacteroides sp. | reverse complement strand
GGCAAAGTAAGCAAGCTTCATTGGCAAAGTAAGCAAGCTTCATCGGCAAAGTAAGCAATAATACTTTGGCAAGTAACCTATGAATGCTTGGGCTCCCGTTGATTCAAGCTCCTCGCTCTATCAGAATCATGCGTCCGGATTTTCAGGCTGGCCGTTTTATCTCATGATAAGCTGTAGCGTTATGTGGATAACGGTTAAAATCAGGATAATGGCGCATAAATATCTGTTGAGCTTGGTGCCTTTGTCAATGCTCCGTTGCTGTTTTTCCAATTCCATCTGAATGTTGTCTAAGGACGCATGAAGGTTATTGTAGTATGATTTGATGGAATTTTGGGCATATGCCAGGTCTTTTTGCAGGGCTGTTGTCTGTGAAACTAGCTTTAGAGTCTCTGCTGAAATCGTCTTCACCTCATCTGCGATCTGAGAAATGTTCTCTGTCATATGGCTTAACTTCCCTATTTGCCTGTCGATGGCATTTGTGTGTGTGGCCGTGTTCTCCGCGAACTTTTGTGAAGTGGCTGAAAGCTCTGCCTTCATTTGTTCCAAGATCCCGTCACAAGATGTCCTTATTTTAGACACAGCAGATTCGGATTGCTCCTCTATGTCCGCTTTCTGATTCTGTAGCAAGGCGATAAGTCCGGACAGTGCATTTTCCATTCCTATAAGATTTTCCGTATAAGAACGGATCTCTGCCTGTACTTGCGCATAGGCCGAGACCGTATCGCTTACTTGCTGGCGGGCCGATGAGACTTCGGTCAGAGTCTCTTTCAGTTGCTCTATTGTCTTAAACAGTTCATTGTTTTCCATAAAAAAGTGATGTATTGCTATAAATATTGGTTTCTAAAATCTTTTAGCCAACCCAATTGGCTTTCTATCTCACAGCGCTGTTGCCATTCTTCCAGCTCCGGCAGTTTTTTTTCTGTGATGGCATTCTTGTCTTTGAGCGTTTTTATGAACAGCTCCATTTTCTCATAGAACTCATCGTAATCGGTGGCTCTGGCCTTGAACTCTTTATATCCGTTCATGAAGCTTTCCTGCAGTTCACGGTGTAAATTCGTATTCTTCTGTACGTTGAGATACAACAGGCAAAACACATTCAGGAAATCCAATGTCGGATTGCTGTCTGTCAAGGCGCGGCGGATGAGGCGGACAGCGCCTTGCAGATGCCTGATGTTGTCCTTGGGAGAGCCCGACGAGCCGACAACATGGTCATCGACCACATTCATATACTTGAACAGCAAGTCGTATGAGGACCGTTTGCCACGGTCTGAGTCCGTGGTCAGGCTGTACGGCTCGCCTGATTCTGTGGTGTAATCCTCACGGGCAAACTTCGAGTTGAAATAGTAGTAAATGAAATCTTTTAAGTCTTCATTGGTCTCTATCCAGTCCTTTTCGGATGAGGCTGCCAGTTCGCAGAACGATTCCATGTCCCGTATGGCTCTTTCCCGTTTGGCCGCAATGTTTTTATAAACGAACTCCGTCATATATCCCAGACATTTCTGCATGGCGTTCTCTCCCTTGTAGCCGGACGCTTTTCTCATCTCTATCTCTGATCTCTCATCGGTATAGTATCTCATCAGGAAGAGCTTCAGATAATGAAAATACGTTTTGTTGCTTTTCCGTTGCGCAACGAGGCGGAACTGCTCATTCTGATAGTCGCGGGTATAGTCATCGATGATGCCGACACAGCTCATGCGGTAGATGGCTTTCTCGATGGCTGCCACAAATTCCATTTCCCCGTCTTTGATGTTCCTTGGGTCTTTAAACACGAGAATCGGATAGTTGTTTTTGTACAGCCACCTGTTGGTATTCACCACGGACTCTTGGTTTATTTTAGGTGAGTATGAGATGTATAAGACGAGCCTGTCTCCAACCTTTGCGGACAGCAGCTCTTCCATAAAACCGGACGCTTGCCTGCGGTGTGTTTCAGCAGAGTCTGAGAAACCTTCGTCTGTCACCTCCAATACGGCCTGAGTCAGCAGGTAATGCATGACCATTTTCTCAAAGTCTTCACCGATGAAGTTCCTTTCGAAAAAGAATTTGTGCACGCCGTAATCCACGGGGATCTTTTCCCTCTGGCGGGTGCGGGGATTCAGTTCTGTAAATTGCTTGCGGCAATACAATATGGTTGCAAGCGCCATCTTTCTGTCCCGTCCTGCCCGTCCTGCTTCTTGCACAAATGCCTCCAGCGAGCCAGAGCAGTTGATATTGTAGGTGAAGCGGATATTGGACTTGTCTATGCCCATGCCAAACGCCTTGGTCGCGACCATGATTGATGTCTCGCCGGCCAGGAATTGTTCTTGTGCCGTAAGGGAGTCGCCTCCGATATATTGGCTTACGTGCTTTTGGCCGAAGCGTGTGCTGAGCGAGGACGCTATGCCGGCGGTATTGCCCGGTGTGTCATTGACTCCGATGCTGCCGCGCCGGTGAGGGCAGAACACAATGGCAGCCGCCTTGCAGGGCATTTCCTTATACCAGTCCTCATCTACATCCACGTGTAGGTCGGCCTCTTTGATTTCGCTTATGAGTCTTTCGTCTGTGACGTTCTCGCGTTCGATAAACCGTTCTTTTATCCGCTTGATATTTTCTGGCTTTTGCAATTCGTCCAGCAGTCCGACGCCTTTGGCCATGATGCCGGGCAGCTGGCTGTTTTTGGTTTTATACACTTCCCGTTTGCTGCGGCAGGATTTTCCGTCGATTAGCGTGACGTGGTATTGAAGTTCCAGGCGGTTTGTGTTTTCATACCGCACAATGGTGTCGCTCCCTAAGGGGAATGCTCCATATCCTGAGAGTTCCCGCTCTATGTCGGCCAAGACATCAAACGAGGCGGTGGCCGTCAGTCCCAGCAAGGACAGATTCCGCATGCCCTTGTCCGTTGTCGGTTTGGGAAGGGCGTAATTGTACAAATTCCTGCCCAAGTGCAGATAGGCAAATCTGAAGTCGTGCCCCCATTCTGACACGCAATGCACCTCGTCTATGACTCCATAGGCGAAATAGACACGAAGGTCTTGCATGTTGCGCAAACGGTTTCTGAATTCCCTTATGCATAGCCGCTCAGGGGACAAAAACAGAAATTGCACCATGCCCCTTTCCATCATTTCCTCACGTTTGTCCTTGTCGGCCACGATTGCGTTGATGAAAGTGCAGCTGTCTATCCTGTTATGGATCAGCCCGTCGTATTGGTCTTTCATCAAAGAGACCAAGGGGTCGATGACAATGGTGAGACCGGGCTGCAGCATGGCTGCAAGCTGGTAGGTAAGAGATTTTCCTCCGCCTGTCGGGAGAAGGCCGATGACCGGCAGATTGCCTAAGGCTCTTGTCAGGATAGGCAACTGGCCGTTGCGGAATCTTTCTTTCCGGAAGAGAAGATTCAGGAAATAGGTCAGCCTCTCAACCTGTCTTGCGTTTTCAACGTAAAGTCCCTGCCGGTCTTTGGAGGTAAACGGCTTATAGCTGATCCGGTCTGTAGTGTAGACATGCCTTTCGGCCTTAAGGTCTTCCTCATCGGAGGAGAACACAGCGAAATGACAGCTGTTCCTCGTCTTGTATGCGCTGAAATCAAATACTCCTTTTGAGGGTGTTGAGGAGTAATGGATGACCAAGTCATACGTTGCAAGCCTCATCTCATCGGTCGCCTGCATGACGGGATTTTTTGCCAGGTGCAGTGGGGAGCCGCAGTATGTCCTGTTTGAAACGATCGTCAGGTTGATTTTCGGCAGTCTCAGTTTCTCGTATTTGACGCTCATGCCGGTCAGGGTGTCAAACATCTGCCTGAAGTCTTCAAAGGCCAATGCCGCGCAGGGAACGTCCGTTTCCTCCACAAGCACATCCCATTCGGGCGAATCCAGGCTGAGCCTTCCTGACAGGAGCGCTTCCACAAGGAGTTTCTGAATGCGGGCTACAGCCAAGGGGGAATAGACGATTTCGTTTTGCGGCATGCAGTTCCCGAATAGGAGTTCATCCCTATTGGATAAGGCTTGATAAAGATTCTCTATTTCTTCGGAGTGGCGTTGGTCGGATGTCAGGTCAAATGTAAGGATGCCGTTGCCTGACGTTTCAGCGATCAGACCGCTGGCTTCGCAAAACGCCCGTTCCACAAAAGGTGACGGACTGGTTGCCAGTCCTCTTGTGATGATGTTGCTCAAGACGGCCAGAATCGGATGCGGGTCGTCGCTGACGCTTGTTCCCAGATCGAACGGGGCGTACACATCGAAATAGGTAAGCCTTTCCGGAAATTCGGTCAGGCTGGCTATGGCGGAAAGCTCGTATGCCGCTCTGAATTGGGCCGCAGGATAGAATTTGTACTTCACGATCTGTCGGGTCGCATCGGGCTTCAGCTGGACGATCCCGATGTTGTAAGTATAGCCGGTCTGCTGCTTGTCAGATTGCAGCTCATGCTTTTCAAACGCGAGCGGACGCTGAAAATAGTTGAAGAACGAGTTTATGCGTATATTGCCGCTGTAATAGAAAGGACTGGCGCAGATTAGCGTATTGAGGCACGAGCTGTTCGCATCCAGGATGCCTGTAAGGTGTTTCAGATCGATTCCCCCAAGATCAAGGATATTGGAGAACAGTTGGTAAACAGGCAGGCTGTCTTTGAATGCCAGTTCCTCCGCAGCCACGTCATTGATTCTCTTGTTTAGCACCTTGACCTTGACCTGAGCGTCAGACAGCCGGATCAAAAAGCTTGCCCGCTGCAAGGCTATTTCAGATGGCTCTATCAGGATGACCTCGTTGAGGGAACAAGGCAAATGTTTCTGCTTTATATAGTCAAGCATGAACAGTGTGCCAAGACCTTGTCCGCATCCCCAGTCGATCACATTGATTTGGCGGGGCATCGGTTTCCCTAATAGGGCGAAAGCTTTCGAGAGCTTGGCCTTGTGCCAGTCTGTGTAGGAAGCAAGGTACGCGTCCAGCTGCAGCTCGCTGGAGTATATCGTGCTTTCGGTGTCGGAGCCGCCTCTTGAGGTCAGCGTCCAAGGTCTTTCCTGATGCGGACCGGGTAATGCTTGCCGTGCCGCTTCTCTGATGTTTTCCAGTGACAAGTCATTGCACCGTTCGATTATTTCCCTAAAATCAGCCATCTTATTTTCCTGTTATAGTTTCTGCAAAAGGGCGGTCTTTGTGGTTTCTCCGGTTTTTCGCAGCCAGCTCTTTGCTCGCGTTGGCATAGCAGTATTCGCAGCCATGGACACAGGTGTTGTATTCACCTATGTCTTTGCTCTTTATGCAGCCGCAGAACATCCGTTGCCCATTGTCCCGGTTATTGCCGTGAACTGCATATTCCCCATTCGGCAACACGATGGCGCCTTCGGGCAAAGGTTCTGGATTTCCAAAAAGATCCCTTGGCGGAAGCGGGTGTCTGGTCACGTTGAGATAGTCCATCAGAACGTTGTCTGCATAGGCCAGACGGATGATAAGCCCGTCATCGACACAGCGGTTCTTCCGGATGCCATATCCGGACAAGTCGGTCTCTTCTCCGCAAGTCGCCAACTCATAGTTCCATTTTCTGTTAAGCTCAGACAAGTGTCTGGCAAACTCCGACATTTGCCGCTCGTCCCAATCGGTGTAAGGGATGCCCGCCTTCTGCAGGTTGGACCGGACTTTGCGGTAAGAGAGGATGTCTGCAAAGCTGAACACCAGCTTTTCCGTGTAGCCCGAAAGCTGGTCGCCAATGTTCTCTATTTTTGAGAGCAATGCGTCAATGTCGGTCTCGCCCGTAAGGACAAGCGGGTCAAAACGCCATATCACATGTTCTTTGCCCAGACGCTCCGCAAGCTGCTTGAACGTGTCTATGCGTTCTGCAAGGGGCGGCACACCCTTTTCCAGTCCTTCTCTCTCGTAATCGTTCAGGGTGTACTGGATGTAGCAGCCTATATTCCGTTTTTCAAGAGTCGGCAGATGTTCGAGCAAGGGCTTGGGATTTTTTGACCAGAACACGATGAACCGGGTCTTTTGGTAGGATACGTAGCTCCTCATTCCGTTAAAAGGGTTTGTCCATGCGGAATACCCGGCTTTGTCAAGACGGTAGAAAAACCAGTCGGCATAAAACGCTGGAATATCTGTGCTGCGGCTTGCAGAGACGAGAATAGGGACTTGCATGTCTGCCAATTCTCCGTTCTCACGTGGAAGTTTCTGTTTTTCCCAAGTTGCCATTTTACTGTCAATGCTAATTGTTATTCAAAAAAACGATAATAACATTCAATGCTTTTTATGTATGCGGATCCCAAAGTGTGTATAATTTCACAAAGGAAGGTTGCAAAGTTAATGTTTTTTGTATAAATCTGTCAATGAAAACATAAAAAAACAATCAGATCTTGAATTTTTCAATGCTTCGGCGTTCAATGGCGGTGACGAATGATCCAAAAACTCAACTTGTTGGCTGGCAAAACTTCGGCAGCGAGGCAGCAAGAGCGGTCGCTTGCCGACTGCGGCCAAGAGATTGGGAAGGCTGAATTATAAACCTGCGGGACAAGGATGTTGCATGTGTGTATGCAAGATCTTGCATGTACGTATGCAAAACCTTGCATATGTGGATGCAAAACTTTGCATGTGCGTATGCAAAACGATAGCCGGCCGCGAGCGGTTGCTCTCTCGGCTATGAAGCCGGAGCGTTGGGGGGGACTTGGGCCATAAACCGTAAATCAAGTGTCCGCTTGGCGGGCAGATCCGCCGGATAAAGCCTCTTGTTTCCTTGTTGGCTTGTTGCCCGTTTCCTTGTCGGCCCGCCAGCTCTTCTTGGTTCTGAAAAGTTTTTCTTTCTATTATGTTTTGCGGTAGGAAATTCTTTTTTTAACTTTGCCCGTTGGTTTGGGAAAGTCTCTTGGACAACCCGTTCAAGAAACCTTCCTTTGTTTTTTTGAGATAAAATATAAACTATTAAAATACGTATAAAATATATGAAATTTATCGTTTCAAGTACTGCGCTTTCCAGCCATTTGCAGGCTGTTAGCCGTGTTATCAATTCAAAAAATGCACTGCCCATTTTAGATTGTTTCCTGTTTGAGCTGCAAGACGGCACTTTGTCGGTGACGGCTTCTGACAATGACACCACTCTGGTGACCACGCTGGAAGTGAACGAAAGCGATGGCGACGGACGTTTCGCCATTACGGCCCGCACCCTGCTGGACGCGTTGAAGGAAATCCCTGAACAGCCCCTGACTTTTGAACTTAACTTGACCACATTGGAAATCGTGGTGCAATACCAAAACGGTAAATACAGCCTGATGGGGCAGAATCCTGTCGAGTATCCTCTGCCGGCCGTGCTGGGAGAGAACGCCGTACGGGTGGACATCGATGCTGAAGTCTTGCTGAACGGCATCAACCGGGCGGTGTTTGCCACTGCCGACGACGAGCTTCGTCCGGTGATGAACGGCATTTATTTCGATATAACCACCGATGACATCACCATGGTGGCTTCCGATGGCCATAAGCTGGTGCGTTTCAAGACGCGGGAAGCCAAAGGCAACGAGCGGGCCGCTTTCATCCTGCCTAAGAAGCCGGCTTCGCTCATCAAGAACCTTTTGCCTAAGGAGCAGGGCAATGTAGCCATAGAGTTTGACGAGCGTATCGCCCGGTTTACGCTGGAAAACTATTCCATGGTGTGCCGTCTCATCGAGGGCCGTTACCCCAACTACAATTCCGTCATTCCGCAGAAAAGCCCTTACCGTGTGCTGGCAGACCGCATGCAGCTGATCGGAGCCTTGCGCCGTGTCTCCATCTTCTCGTCTCAGGCCAGCAGTCTGATCAAGCTGGGCTTGCAGGGGGGGCTGATGGTGGTCTCTGCGCAGGACATCGATTTCTCCACTTCGGCCGAAGAGACATTGACCTGCCAATATGACGGAGCACCGTTGAGCATCGGTTTTAAGTCGACTTTCCTGATTGACATTCTGAACAACATCTCGTCAGCGGACGTGGTGATCGAACTGGCCGATCCCTCGCGCGCAGGCGTGATCACACCCGCTGAGCAGGAAGAGGAAGAAGAGCTGCTGATGCTGTTGATGCCCATGATGTTGAATGACTGAAAATAGAGCGTTAAGGACATGAGACTGAATCTGAAGAATCCCCTTGTATTCTTTGACTTGGAGACAACGGGCACCAATATCAATACAGACCGGATTGTAGAGATCTGCTACCTGAAGGTATATCCCAACGGAAACGAGGAAACCAAGACCCTGCGCATCAATCCTGAAATGCACATTCCAGAGGAATCCACTGCCGTGCATGGCATTCATGATGAAGATGTGGCGGACTGTCCCACTTTCAAGGAGGTGGCGCGCAAGATTGCCAATGACATTGAGGGCTGCGACCTGGCCGGCTTCAACTCCAACCGTTTTGACATTCCTGTGCTGGCTGAAGAGTTCCTGCGGGCGGAGGTTGACATCGATCTCAGTCGCCGCAAGTTTATCGATGTGCAGGTGATTTTCCATAAGCTGGAGCAGCGCACCCTTTCCGCCGCTTATAAGTTTTATTGTGGGAAGAACCTGGAAGACGCGCACTCGGCCGCAGGAGACACGCGGGCTACCTACGAAGTGCTGATGGCTCAGCTGGACCGCTATCCGGGGGACTTGAAAAACGATGTGGGCTTTTTGTCCGAGTTCTCCAGCTTCAACAAGAACGTGGATTTTGCAGGCCGCATGGTGTACGACGACAAAGGGATGGAGGTCTTCAACTTCGGCAAGTATAAAGGAAAACGTGTGGCGGATGTCCTGAAGAGCGATCCCGGATATTACAGCTGGATCCTGAACAGTGATTTCACGTTGAACACCAAAGCCATGCTGACCAAAATCCGGCTGCGTGAGCTGACACAACGTTAGAAGCCGGTTGGCGGATC
>CALUOU010000114.1 GCA_944322335.1 uncultured Bacteroides sp. | reverse complement strand
TTTTTACGGAAAGCGAATAAAGGCTGCACCGCACGTGGCGGATACAGCCTTTAAAAAAGAAATGGAAAAAAAGAATTATTGTGCTAAGTTTTATTCACTTACTTCTGTTCCCCAGTTTTCGCGTGCCAGACGTTTGTAGCTGTTGTAACGCCATTTGGCATTTTCTTCGGCTGCCTTGAACAGTTCTTCGGCTTCCTGCGGATATTGTTTCATGACAGACGCGTAACGCACTTCACCCTTCAGGAAGTTCTGGAACTCGCTCCAATCCGGCTCCTTGCTGTCCAGCGTGAACGGATTCTTGCCTTCTGCTTCCAGAGCGGGGTTGTAACGCCACAAGTGCCAGTAGCCGCACTTAACGGCCTTCTCTTCTTCAGCCTGGCTCTTGCCCATGCCGGCCTTCAGGCCGTGGTTGATACACGGAGCGTAAGCGATGATGAGTGAAGGGCCGTGGTAGGCTTCGGCCTCGCGCAGGGCTTTCAGCGTCTGAGCCTGGTCAGCGCCCATGGCGATTTGAGCCACGTAGACATAACCGTAAGTGGTAGCCATCAAGCCGAGGTCTTTCTTGCGCACACGCTTGCCGCTGGCGGCAAACTTGGCGATAGCGCCGAGCGGAGTAGCCTTGGAAGACTGGCCGCCAGTATTGGAGTAAACCTCTGTATCCAGCACGAGGATGTTGACATCCTTGCCGGTAGAGATAACGTGGTCGAGACCGCCGTAACCTATATCGTAAGAAGCGCCATCGCCACCGATAATCCACTGGCTTCGTTTTACGATGTATTGCTTCAAGCCGTAGATTTGTGCGCAGATCGGGCACTTGTCTTTGGCGGCTTCCAGCATCGGAACGATACGCTCGTAGATGTCCTTCGTCTTGTCGGCATCCAGGCAGTTGTCCAGCCATTCCTGGAAGATAGCCTTGTATTCGGCCGGAGTCTCTTCGCCGGCGATGGCTTCCTGCATCAGTTTGGCAATACGTTCGCGAATCTTCTCGTTGGCCAGTTCCATACCCAAACCGAACTCGCAGAAGTCCTCGAACAGAGAGTTTGCCCATGCGGGACCGTGACCCTTCTCGTTCTTGGTGTACGGAGTGGAAGGCACAGAGCCGGAGTAGATGGAAGAGCATCCCGTAGCGTTGGCCACCATTTCGCGGTCGCCGAACAGTTGGGAGATCAGCTTCACGTATGGAGTTTCGCCGCAGCCGGAGCATGCGCCCGAGAACTCGAAGAGCGGAGTGGCGAACTGAGAGTTCTTCACGTTGGCCTTGATGTCTATCAGGTGTTGCTTGCTCTTGACGTTGTTTACGCAGTATTCCCAGTTGGCGGCTTCGTTCAGCTGGCTTTCCAGGTGAACCATAGACAGTGCCTTGCCGCCCTTCTTCGGGTTGCCCGGACATACGTCCACGCAGTTGCCGCAGCCCAGGCAGTCCAATACGTCTACCTGCATGCGGAAGGTCATGCCGTCGAATGCCTTGCCCACAGCCTTCAGCATCGGGAAGTTTGCGCCCTTCTGTTCCTCAGCGTCGAGCACGAACGGACGGATGGCTGCGTGAGGACAAACGTAAGCGCACTTGTTACACTGGATACAGTTTTCGGGATTCCATACCGGAACGAATGCTGCTACACCGCGCTTTTCATACTTGGCAGTGCCCGGTTCCCAAGAGCCGTCTTCGATGCCCTTGAAAGCAGATACCGGCAGCAAGTCGCCGTCTTGTGCATTGATGGGACGAACCACTTCATTGATGAAAGCCGGGTCGTTGTTTTCAGCCTTAGCGTCATCAGGCAGGTTGGCCCATGCCGGGTCAACGGTCAGTTGTTTGTATTCGCCACCACGGTCAACGGCCGCATAGTTCTTGTTGACAACGTCTTCGCCTTTCTTGCCGTAGGACTTCACGATGAACTTCTTCATCTGCTCTACAGCCAGGTCAACGGGGATAACGCCCGTGATGCGGAAGAAGGCCGACTGCAGAATGGTGTTGGTGCGGTTGCCCAGACCGATTTCCTGTGCGATCTGTGTGGCGTTGATGTAGTAGACGGTGATGTTATGTTGTGCGAAGTATTTCTTCACGCGGTTCGGCAGGTTCTTGGCCAGCTCTTCGCCTTCCCAAATGGTGTTCAGCAAGAAGGAGCCGTTGTCGCGCAAGCCGCGGGTCACATCGTACATGTGCAGGTAAGCCTGTACGTGGCAAGCCACGAAATTAGGTGTGTTTACCAGGTAAGTGGAGCGGATCGGTGTGTCGCCGAAACGCAGGTGAGAGCAGGTGAAGCCGCCAGATTTCTTGGAGTCGTAAGAGAAGTATGCCTGGCAGTGCTTGTCGGTGTTGTCACCGATAATCTTCACAGAGTTCTTGTTGGCGCCTACCGTACCGTCAGCGCCCAGGCCGTAGAACTTGGCCTCGAACATGCCTTCGCCGCCTACAGCGATTTCAGCTTCCTGAGGCAGAGAAGTGAAGGTCACGTCGTCTACGATGCCGATCGTGAAGTGATTCTTCGGTTCGTTCATCTTCAGGTTGTCGTAAACGGCCAGGATTTGTGCGGGAGTCGTGTCCTTCGATCCCAAGCCGTAACGTCCGCCTACGATAAGCGGGGCGTCAGCCTGTCCGTAGAAGCAGTCTTTTACGTCCATGTAGAGCGGCTCGCCGTTAGCGCCCGGCTCTTTGGTGCGGTCGAGCACGGCGATGCGTTTGGCAGACTTGGGCACAGCTGCCAGGAAGTGCTTGGCGGAGAACGGACGATAGAGGTGGACGGCCACCAGACCGACTTTTTCGCCCTTGGCGCGCAGGTAGTCGATCACTTCGCGGATGGCTTCGGTTACGGAGCCCATGGCGATGATGACGCGGTCGGCTTCGGGGTCGCCGTAGTAGTCGAACAGACCGTATTGACGGCCGGTGATTTCGCTGATTTTCTTCATGTAATCCTCTACGATGGCGGGCACTGCCTCATAGAAGTTGTTGCAAGACTCGCGGTGTTGGAAGAAGTGGTCGGGGTTTTCGGCCATGCCGCGCATCACGGGATCCATCGGGTTCATGGCACGGCGGCGGAATTCAGCCAGCGCTTCCTGGTCGATGAGCGGAGCCAGGTCTTCGTTGTCCAGCTTCTCGATCTTCTGGATTTCGTGCGACGTGCGGAAACCGTCGAAGAAGTTGATGAAGGGGACACGTGCCTTCAAGGTGGACAGGTGAGCCACACCGGCTAAATCCATCACTTCTTGCACGGAGCCTTCTGCCAACATGGCAAAGCCTGTCTGACGGCAGGACATGACATCCTGGTGGTCGCCGAAGATACAGAGTGCATGAGAAGCCAGTGTACGTGCTGATACGTGGAACACGCAAGGCAGGTTCTCGCCGGCAATCTTGTACATGTTGGGGATCATTAAGAGCAAGCCTTGAGAGGCGGTGTAGGTAGTGGTCAGCGCACCGGCCTGCAACGAGCCGTGTACGGCGCCTGCTGCGCCTGCTTCAGACTGCATTTCTTGCACCAATACTGTTTCGCCGAAGATGTTTTTACGGCCTGCGGCAGCCCATTCATCTACGTGCTCTGCCATGGTAGATGACGGGGTGATGGGGTAGATAGCGGCTACCTCGGAGAACATATACGAGATATGGGCAGCGGCCTCGTTTCCATCACAAGTAATGAATTTTTTCTGTTTAGTCATAACTGATATAATAAGTTGATATTAATGAAAAACTTTATCTAATATAAAAAACCGAACAGCCACAGCGGAACCATGTTTTTCCGTCCCATTTCAGCCTTGTGTACGGCGTAGGTCACCGCAGGGTTGTTCTTGATCTTCATTCCTTCGCCACACACCTTGAAGGGCATGTGTCCGTCCACCAGGAATGAGATGCTCTTGTCTCCTTTGTTCACCCGATGGTCTTTCCAGAGGGTGTTTACAAAGAAGGTTTCCAGCACATCCTGTTCTTCCACTTTGACGGGGTAGATGGAGTACATCAGGTTGGAGTTGTGCATCATGATCTTCGATGGCTTTTTGGGAAATTCTTCCCCCAAGGGATAGACCATGTTGATGAGGCGTGCGTCGGCCAAGTACTTGATGTAGTTCATCACCGTTGCGCGGGAAGTCTGTATGTCACCGGCCAATTGGCTGACGTTTGGAGCTTTAGGCCCGTCTACGGCCAGCAAATATAGTAATTTTTTTATTTTCGACAAGTATTTCAGCTCGATTTGTTTGATGAGCAGGATGTCCACCTCCACCATCATGTTCATTGTTTTCAATAAGTTTTCAGAGAAGTTGCGCTTTTCCAGGAAGAACGGATAGAAGCCGTGGTGCATATAATCCTGGAAATAGTCCAAGGGGCGCACCTTGGAGAGGATGCCCTTGGCCAGCTGTTCGTGGCTTTGCAGGATGTCTTCCAGGGAATAGGCGTGGAACTTCATGCCTGTCTGCAGGTTCAGGTATTCGCGGAAAGAGAAACCGCGCAGGTTGTAGCTTTTCACGATGTCGTGCAGTTCCGAATTCTCTTCCTTCAGCCGCATCACCGATGAGCCTGTAAATACGATTTTCAGGTTGGGGAAGCGGTCGTAGCAGGTGCGGAGCTCCCGGCTCCAGTCGGGGTGCTTGAACACTTGGTCGATGAGCAGCACCCGTCCGCCCCGGCGTTGGAACTCGTAGGCGAAGTCCACGATGCTGTGTTCTGAAAAGTAGAAATTGTTCATGTTGATGAACAGACACGAGCGGTCTGTGCCAAACTTTTCTTTGGCATATTGGAGCAGAAAGGTGGTCTTGCCCACGCCGCGTGTGCCCTTGATGCCGATGAGGCGGTCGTTCCAGTCGATCTCGTCCATGAGGTCGCGCCGGACAGGGGCGTTGGTGTGCTCCACTAAGTAGGCGTGTGTACGATAAAATGCTTCCATGCGGTCTGTTCAAGTAATCAGCCGCAAAGATAGAACATTTTTATGAGTTTGCAAAGTAGAGATAGCAAATATTTACTATCTTTGCATTTGATTGGGTAGTCCGGTTGCCGGGTCTCTTTCTTTTCCTATATATAAATAGGAGGAAGGGAAGGGGACGGCTGCGAGGCGGATGCGGTTATTGCCGTTGGCATGCTTGATCTGGACGGGCTTTCCATGCGCTTTTATCAAAAGTGACGAACCTAAATATAAATAAAGATGAAGACAATCGATTGGAAACGAACCGCCTTGGCAGTCTTTTGTGCTGCGGGGCTGTGGTGTTCAGGCGTATGGGCACAATCTTACACCAGCATCACCACAACTGAGAGCGCCCCTTGGCAGCGGGGCAAAGTGAGGTTGCAGTCTCGTCCGGACCGCCAGCCTCTGTTGACATTGGAGGGAACGGAGCGGGGAACCGTGTTCCGGGCGTGGGGAACCACCTTTAACGAGCTGGATTGGGATGCCTTGCTGATGCTGACCCGTGACGAACAGGACGAAATCATGCACAATCTCTTTGCGCCAGACGGTGACCTGAAGTTCACTCGCGGACGCATCTCCATGAACGCCAATGACTATGCCCGCTCTTGGTACAGCTGCGACGAAGTGGCGGGAGACTTGGAATTGCGCTATTTTAACATTGAGCGGGACAAGCTGGGCATTATCCCTTTGATACGGGCTGCCCAAAAGTTCAATCCGGCCCTTACCTTCTGGACCTCTCCTTGGAGCCCGCCCAGCTGGATGAAGATCACGGGCGACTATCCTGTGTTGAGCAGTCCTTACAACCGTGCTGACAAGCGTCTGGACTACCTGCTGTTCGGTTCGCAGGAGGGTGTGGATGCGGATGAGATGAAATTCTTGGGCGAACGCGAGAAGCAGTTCCCCCGCCGTCTGGCCACACAGGACTACTTCATCCAAGATCCGCGTTACCTGCAGGCATATGCCAATTATTTCTGTAAGTTCATCGATGCCTACAAAGAGCAAGGCATACCCATCGATATGGTGATCTATCAGAACGAGGCTTACAGCTATACGCCTTATCCGGGTTGTGCCTGGACGGCCGAGGGGACAATCCGTTTCAACCGCGACTACCTGGCTCCCACGCTTCGGAAACACCATCCGGATGTGAGGCTCTATTTGGGCACTTTCAACACCAACCGCCAGGATCATGTGGAGAAGGTCTTGAGCGATGAGGCTTTGCGCGGCTGCATCAGCGGCCTGGCCTTCCAGTGGGAGGGAAGAGAGATCCTGCCCGCCATCCGCCGTCAATATCCCGACTATGCCTATATCTGCTCGGAAAGCGAATGTGGCAACGGCTCCATGGACTGGAAGGCAGGGGAGCACACTTTTTTCCTCATAGCCGACAATGTGGGCATCGGTTGTTGCGAGTGGTTCAATTGGAATTTCCTCCTGCCCAAACGCGGCACCAGCCCCTGGGGGTGGAATCAGAATGCCTTGATAGAAGTGGATCCCGATACCCGCCGTTTCCGTTATACGGCAGAATATTACGCGGTGAAACATTTCTCACACTACATCGTGCCGGGCAGCGAAATGGTGGGGTATCATGCCAAGGATGCCGATGGCGTGCAGCTGCTGGTCTGCCGCACTCCGGAAAAGGGGTATGTGGTAGTGGCCGGCAACATGGGAGATGCCGATCAGCATATCACGGTGCGGCTTGGCAAGAAATATCTCAATGTCACCTTGCCGGGACATTCGTTTAACACGTATGTGGAGTGAAAGGAAAAAGACCATGTTGAAACCAAACAATCAAGACCGTAAGTGGGAAGTCCTGAAAAGCGACTATCTCATCCGCCGCTCATGGCTGACGGCCCGCAAGGACTGTGTGCGCCTGCCCAACGGCGCGGTAAACGAAGAATACTATGTATTGGAATATCCAGACTGGGTGAACGTCCTTGCCCTGACCCGCGACGGACGTTTCCTGATGGAGCGCCAGTACCGCCACGGACTTCAACTGACTTGTTACGAAATCTGTGCAGGCGTTTGTGAGGCGGGAGAGACCCCTTTGGAGGCGGCCAAACGTGAGCTTTATGAAGAAACCGGCTATGGAGGCGGCAAGTGGACACCGTGGATGGACATTTCCGCCAACACCAGCACCATGACAAATCTCACTCACTGTTTCCTGGCGACCGGTGTGGAGCCTGTCTCTACCCAGCACTTGGAAAGAACGGAAGACATCAGCATCGAGCTGCTGACTGTGGACGAGGTGCGGACATTGTTGCAGACCGATCAGATCAAGCAGTCGCTCATGGCAGCGCCGCTGTGGAAATATTTCGCGGTGAACAGACTGCTCTGAAGCTTCAGTCTTGACGCACAAAACAGCAAAAGCGTGCGGCTCTGCCCGGAGAGCCGCACGCTTTGTTGTCAGAGAGCTCTTTTGTCTGACGCTCATTCGAACGCCACGCCCTCCACATGCTTTCCTACGAAGAAGCGGACCATGTCGGCCGTCTTGCACCAAGCGGGTTTTCCGGGCATGTCGTCCGAGATGTGTACATCATCTCCACTCCTTCAGGAGCCGGGTAGGTGACCGCTTGGTTTTGGCCCATGCTGGTTGTGATGAGGCCAAAAAGGAAGGCTACGGTCAGCCATCCTGATTTTTTTCGGTTCATAGCTGTTTTTTTATTTTGGGTTATACATTCTATAAATAGTTTCAAATCTTTTTCGCTTTAAATATACGGATGTGTCGGATAAGATACTCATCCGCCCCTGCATTTTTCGGGATGAATTAACGCCCTTGCCGACAGCCCCTTGTTCCAAGGTGTACGCAAATCCCGCATTTTGCTGACAAAATGCGGGATTTGCCTTTAATATGCTGACAGCCTTTCTTTTCAAAACTGCCCAAATAGAAGCGGAAACTGCACGAATAAGGAATAAATATGCTGAATAACCCCTGTTTTCGGGGGTATGGCGGGTCTTCAGAGAACGGCTGACGCGTGAAATGGTAGCTGATCATGCGTGCGACAGTTCCGTATGACGCGTGCGGAGCGTGGACGGCACGCGTGCGGCAGATCCGTATGACGCGTGCGGCGGAAACGGAGGGTGTACTCTTCGGCCTTTCCGGGCGGAAAAAGGGGAATGAAAACGCTAATTGAAATGTATGAATTTCGCTACTGCACTGTAAGACAGACTACTGCTGGTTTTCGTTCCGTTTTTTGGAGCAAAGCGGCCGATGGGACGGAAACAAGCGATTCTGGGACGGTTAGGAATGCAAAGTGTCAAATTGTAAACCTGCACCTGTCCCCGTTCATCAGGCTCCTGAAAAATGGGTGGCTGGATTATTGATGAGCTTGCCCTGTGTTCCTTGTTCTCCCGCTCTGAAAATACGTTTTTTTATCGTATCTTTGCCGTGCACCGTGTGGCGCATAAGGCACTCTTCAACTATTTTGATGGGATAAGACTCATTGATAGAACAATGGACAGATTGACAAAGGAACAGCGGCATCTCTGCATGGCTGCCATCCATGGGAAAGACACCAAGCCCGAAAGGTGGGTGCGTAAATTCCTTTTTAGCCGGGGCTTCCGCTATCGGCTGAACCACCCGCGTCTGCCCGGACATCCCGATCTGGTGCTCCGCAAATACCGCACGGTCATCTTTGTGAACGGCTGTTTCTGGCATGGGCATGAGGACTGCAAATACTTCCGTTTGCCGAAGACGAACACGGACTTCTGGCAAAAGAAAATAGCGCGTAACAAGGAACGCGACAAGGCCGAGCAGCGGCAACTGGCTGCAATGGGCTGGCATTGCATCACCGTGTGGGAGTGTCAGCTGAAACCGAAGGTGCGCGAGCAGACGTTGGAGTCCTTGGCTTACACCTTAAACCACATCTTCCTGGAAGACCGCAGACTTAAACCCTCCGTCAGTGCCTATGATTTTCCGGAAAGCGATGAGGGTCTGATGGCCGCAGAACCAGAATCATCCTATTGATTTTAGGATGCGGATGACGCGGATTTATGTGACAATAAGCAGCGAAAGGATTCCTTATCAGAAAGGTAACAGATCATGGTGGCTATTGGCACATCATCGTAAAGCCGAATC
>CALUOU010000113.1 GCA_944322335.1 uncultured Bacteroides sp. | reverse complement strand
GTTTTTTGGCGAACCAGCTTATAGTGCGTTCTTGACGGATCAGTTCCGCTTCAATGAGTTGGCCGATGTGTATCATTCTTGGTATGTAGGTATAAAAAAAGGCGGAACCACTCTACTTATTTCGTTCTGAGGTACCGCCAAGTAACCTTGCACATAAAATAAGTAGGAATGGTTCACGCCCCAATCGGACGTGAACTCTCTTCTACCTATTCTCAATGTGCTGTCAATTGGCGGTTTTCAGAACTGAGAATAAGAGCTAAAAGCTCAAAAGTCTTTTTACCAATAAGTATAGGAGTGGAAACGCTTTTCCGTTAGACATAAAGACGGGGTTGTTCCTATAGGCAATCTCGTCTGGTTGATTGGTGGCAAATGTAATTGTTTCTGTTGGAGTATGCAAGTGTTTGGTTGAAATTTTTTTCCTTCTGCTTGCTCGTTCAGTCCGTTCTTCCCTCTTTCCAGCCCGCTCAGCTGTGGTGCGCAAGGATGAAATACCCCATCATGACCAAGGCAATGCCGAACAGGCTACCCATGTTGAGATAGACTGCCCAAGGGTAGTGTTCCATCAGGCTGCGGCTCAAGAAGGAGAGGGCGGCCACGATGTTTATCATCCGGCAGAGCCGTGTGGCGAGCACATACTGTTTCCCGATGTTTTGTTCTGTGACCTTCACGGGAAAGCGGCAATAGCGTGAAGGACTGTAGGAACCGCCCAGCAACACCAGCCAGACAACTGTGCCGACTATGCCTGTCTGCAAGGTGCCGGAAGGGAGCGGAGAACCATACACCTTATATATGTGATAGATACTGATCCAAGTGCCCAACATCAGGAGGAAAGCCGCAAGCTCAAGGGTGCGGTCAAACCATGTGGGACGGAAGCGGACGTTGGGCAGGCCGTTCTTTCCCGGATAATAGCCGAAGTTTATCATAATAGCGAATAGTGTTTAGTGGTTAGCGATATTTTCATTATTGGGCGGATCGGGGGAAACTGTTTGTTCTTTCGTTGCTTTCTGCCGTTTCAGCCGTCCGTTCTTGCGTAAGGCTTCAGCGATGATCCACTGTAGCTGTCCGTTGGTACTGCGGAACTCGTCTGCGGCCCATTTCTCCACAGCTTCCAGGGTGGCGGAATCGATGCGCAGGATGAAACTTTTGGTCGGATTTTCTTTTTTAGGCATAAGCGTAATTTGTTTGTTGATGGTGATTCGTCATCTTCTGATGTCTTTTCCCCTAATGAATCCGGCCACGTCTTCTGCCACGTATGTCGGGACAGGCCGTGCTTCGCCATACTCCATGGGGGTTGACTTGCCTTTTCCCTCTTGCAGGATGTGGTTCAGATCCGGATAAGACTTGAGCTGGGCACGCGGATTCCCCAATAGGGCCATGAGCCAGAGGCCATAGTCCTGCATCGTTACCTGATAGTCCCGTTCGCCTTGCAGCACCAGTACCGGACAGGACAAGGCCGACATCTCCTGCTGCTGATGGTAGTCTTTCAGGTATTTCCAGTAGGAAAGCGGCAATCCCAAGGGCAGGGGAATCGTGTCGCAAAAGCCGGATGTGCCCAGCTGTTTCACGTTTTCCACTTGCTTTTTGAGTCCGTCCAATTGTGGGGAGTGGGGCTGTCCGCTCAGAGAAGCCAGGTATTCCGCCTGTTCCAGCAAGGCGTCTTCCATCGGACGGGCCAGTCCGGCCACGACCACAATTCCTGCCACTTCGCTCTTTGTGCGCTTAGCGATGCGGGGTGCCATCATGCCCCCTTGACTATGCCCTAAGACGAACACGCTGTCTGGCGCCACTTCGGGCAGCGTCCGAGCCAGTCGGATAGCGGAAAGGGCATCGTCGCAGGTCTCAACATCCATGTCCAGTTGGCGGTCTGGAGGAACGCATGCCGCGCCATAGACCTTTGTCCGTTTGTCGTAGCGGATGGAAGCCACACCATGCCTTGCCAGCCTCCAAGCCAGGTCGCGGAACGGCTTGTTGGGGCCGACACTCTCATCGCGGTCGTTGGGGCCGGAGCCGTGTACCATCACTACACAGGGCACCCGCCGGCCTGCTTCCACAGCCTGAAGGGGCAGGGTGAGCGTGCCGGGCATCCGGAAACAGCCGGTCACCACCTCGATGTCGCGCTCCACCATCCGTTCCTTGTCGAAGGTGGCGGCTGTGGCGGTGGCTGGATCTGGAGCGGGTGCCAGGCGGAGAGTGTGCAGCTTGCCGTCAGCATCAAATCCAAGCAGCAGCCGCAGGGTGTAACGCTCGAAACGCATGTCTCTGTAGCTGAACTCCATGCCTTGTATGTAGTCACGTTTCCACACGTCCGCTTGTTGGAACGGGCCGAACTGTGTCTCCAGTTGACGGAAGCTGTCGTTGAACACGGCCGACGACAACTGGCGTTGCGCCTCCTCGTTGAGGGCGGCATAGATGCTGTCGCCCTGTCCGTTCAGCAGGCAGTGGTAGATGTGCTCTTCTTTCGTCCATTCTCCTGCGGACTGGGCGAAGGCAGGGGGCAGTGTACCATACATTATTATACAGAGAAACAAAAAGAGAAATCTTCGTTTTCTATCATGTCTCATGGGAAAGTACAGATTAATGATTTAATGTTCCCGTGTTCAGCACCGGCTGGGCGGCTTCGTCTGCACAGAGCACCACCAGTAGGTTGCTCACCATGGCGGCCTTCTTGTCTTCGTCCATGTCTACCACGTTGTCTTTTTCCAGCTTCTCCAAAGCCATATGTACCATAGAGACAGCTCCTTCCACAATCTTCTCGCGGGCACTGATGATGGCCGATGCCTGCTGGCGGCGCAACATGACGGCTGCTATTTCCGGCGCGTAGGCCAAGTAGTTGATGCGGGCTTCCACTACCTCCATGCCGGCCATGGTCAGGCGTTCGTTCAGCTTCTGCTCCAGCTGTTCGTTGATTTCTTCTCCTCCGGAGCGCAGGGTCAGTTCGCCGGAAGAGGTCTCGTTGTCATCATAGGCATATTGTCCGGCCACCTGCCTGAGGGCGGCGTCGCTCTGGATGCGGACGAAGTTTTCAAACGCGTTCATGCGGCTGGCCACTGTGCTGCCCACACTGACCTCTTTGCCGTTGGCAGAAGCCACGCCGGCAGATGCCATGGTCTGCGCGTCAATTTCAAACATGGCTTTGTAGGTGTCCTTCAGTTTCCACACTAATACCAGGCCGATGAGGATAGGGTTTCCTATCTTGTCGTTCACTTTGATCGGTTCGATGTCTAAGTTGCGTGCGCGGAGGGAAAGCTTTTTCTTGTCCAGAAATGGGTTGACCCAGTAATATCCCGTCTGTTTGAACGTGCCTTTATATTCGCCGAAGAATACCAGCACACGCGCTTCGTTCGGTTCCAGCTGCATATAGCCAGCCGAGAGGATGAGCCAGAGCAGTGTGAGAAAGCCTGATATGACATACCAAGTCACGGTGCCTTGCATGAATCCCCACACAATGAGTGCGGATAACAATACCAGATGGATGAACAGCATGGCGAATCCGTTCATCTTGAATCCCTTGAAATTCACTTCATTTGTTTCCATAGTCAATATAGTTTTTTAATATCATTTTGATAGCACAAATATATGTGTTTAAATGGGGATTTGCGCATACATGCAGGAGAATTTAAGGAAGATTAAGAATGGAACATGGACAATCCGCTTCTTTCGCACGCGTGAAACGGGCTGGTTGTCCGCAGTTCTGCAAATGTTTTGTGATGCATGGCGGCAGTTGGCCGGATTTTATGCAGCCAATTCGTATCTCTAAGAAAGAAGCTGCAAGAAAAGGATCGCTTTTTCCAATAAATGTATTACATTTGCAATAGGCATCTAACTATTTACAGAAAGGAGAACACTATGTTCAATTCATTTGGAAACATCTTTCGTCTTACCAGCTTTGGTGAATCGCATGGTAAGGGCATTGGAGGGGTGATTGACGGATTCCCTTCCGGCATTAAAATCGACATGGACTTTGTGCAGGCTGAACTGGACCGCCGCCGTCCCGGACAGTCCATGATTACCACCGCACGCCGCGAGCCTGACAAGGTGGAGTTTCTGTCTGGCATTTTTGAGGGGCGTTCCACGGGATGTCCCATCGGTTTCATCGTATGGAACAAGAATCAGCAGTCTGATGACTATGCGAACCTGAAGAATGTCTATCGGCCTTCTCATGCCGATTACACTTACACTGTGAAATACGGCATCCGTGACCATCGGGGTGGAGGACGCTCATCGGCGCGCGAGACCATATCCCGCGTGGTGGGCGGCGCTTTGGCCAAGCTTGCGCTGAGCCAGCTGGGCATCCGCGTTGCGGCTTACACTTCGCAAGTGGGTTCCATCCGTCTGGAAAAGAATTACACTGACTATGACCTGAGCCTGACGGAAACGACTGCTGTGCGCTGTCCCGATCTGGAGAAGGCCAAAGAAATGGAAGCGCTGATCGCGCAGGTGAAGGAAGAAGGCGACACCATCGGAGGTGTCATCACTTGCGTGGTCAAGGGGTGCCCCATCGGATTGGGACAGCCTGTGTTCGGCAAGCTGCAGTCCGCCTTGGCTTCGGCCATGCTCAGCATCAATGCAGCCAAAGCTTTTGAGTATGGTGAAGGCTTTAAGGGGCTTAAGCTGCGCGGGTCGGAGCAAAACGATGTGTTCTACAACCACAATGGGCATATTGAGACCCGCACCAACCATTCGGGAGGCATTCAGGGAGGCATCAGTAACGGCGAAGACATTTATTTCCGCGTAGCGTTCAAGCCCGTGGCTACGGTCTTGATGGAACAGCATACGGTGAATGCCGACGGTGTGGACACGACCTTGAAGGCTCGCGGACGCCACGATCCCTGTGTGTTGCCACGTGCTGTGCCCATTGTGGAAGCCATGACGGCGATGACATTGCTGGACTATTACCTGATAGACCGGACTACACAGCTGTGACGGACGGTGTGTCCTGCAAGACCTGATATGACCTTTGCCAACTTATAAACCTAAAAACAATAGACATGGAACTTAAACAATACCTTGCTCAGCATCAATCGCGGATGCTGGACGAACTGTTCAGCCTGATCCGCATTCCCAGCATCAGCGCACAGCCTGAGCATCATGACGACATGCTGGCTTGTGCCCAACGCTGGACACAACTTCTGCTGGAAGCCGGGGCGGACGAAGCCATGGTGATGCCTTCGGCAGGCAATCCCATGGTGTTTGCTCAAAAGACCGTTGATCCGGCAGCCAAGACGGTGCTGGTTTACGCTCATTACGACGTGATGCCTCCCGATCCGCTGGAACTTTGGAAGAGTGATCCCTTTGAGCCGGAAGTGCGCGACGGGCGTATTTATGCCCGTGGCGCTGATGACGACAAAGGGCAGTCTTTCATTCAGGTGAAAGCCTTTGAATACTTGGTGCGCAACGGCTTGTTGCGTCACAATGTGAAGTTTATCTTCGAGGGAGAAGAGGAGATCGGCTCACCCAGTCTGGAACGTTTCTGTCAGGAACATCTGGATTTGCTGAAGGCGGATGTCATTCTCGTGTCAGACACCAGTATGCTGGGTGCTGACCTTCCGTCGCTGACAACGGGTTTGCGCGGGCTGGCTTATTGGGAAATAGAGGTGACCGGTCCCAACCGCGACCTGCATTCCGGACATTTCGGTGGGGCTGTGGCTAATCCCGTCAATGTGCTTTCCCGGCTGATCAGCCAGGTGACGGATGAAAACGGACGCATCGCTGTGCCAGGTTTTTATGACGATGTGGAGGAAGTGCCTCAGGCGGAACGCGAGATGATAGCCAGCATTCCTTTCGATGAAGAGAAATACAAGCGAGCCATTGGCGTGCAGGCTTTGGCGGGTGAGGTGGGCTATAGCACGCTGGAGCGCAACAGTTGCCGTCCGTCCTTTGATGTCTGTGGCATATGGGGCGGATATATAGGCGAGGGCGCCAAGACGGTGCTGCCGTCCAAAGCCTACGCCAAGGTGTCCTGCCGTCTGGTCCCTTATCAGGATCATGAGAAGATAGCCCGTCTCTTTGCCGATTATCTCACCCGTGTCGCTCCGCCCACAGTGAGCGTGAAAGTCACTTCCTTGCATGGCGGACAGGGCTATGTGTGTCCCATCGACCATCCGGCTTACCGGGCTGCCGAACAGGGATTTGAGAAAGCCTTCGGACAGAAGCCGCTGGCTGTGCGCCGGGGCGGAAGCATACCCATCATCGCGACCTTTGAGCAGGTGTTGGGCGTCAAGACCATTCTTATGGGGTTCGGTTTGGAGTCGAATGCCATTCATTCGCCTGACGAAAACATGCCTTTGGACATGCTGCGCAAGGGCATAGAGGCGGTGGTAGTGTTCCATCAGGCTTATAGCTGACAAGGTATGAGTGGACGGGGCGATGAGGATTGTCGCCGTTGACAGTTTATTCCTTCCCGATTTCTGCAAACGGTTTACGGTATGTGCATCCGTTCTTCCATTCGGAGCATCCGTAAGCCGTTTTCCCTTTGATGATCACACCCTTTCCACACAGGGGGCAGGGCTGGCCTACGGTCGGCTCTGCCGTTTCCTTCTTCTTGCGGGGCGCACGTTTTTTAGGCGCTTTGGCCTGCGGCGCATCGGCGGTAGCGGCAGCTTTCGGCTGGGTCTTCTTCTTGGCGGGAGGTTCAGGCTGCACGAGGGCGATGCGGCGGTTGCTGTTGTCGGCCATGACTTGCCGGACAATTTCTGCAACCATCTGCTTCAGCTCTTCCAGAAACTGCGAGGCATTATAGGTCCGTTTCTCTATCTCGCGCAATTTCTTTTCCCAAATGCCGGTCAGTTCGGCAGACTTCAGCAGCTCTTCGTGGATTAGCTGGATCAGCTCCACGCCCGTGGGGGTAGCGATCAGGTTCTTGCGCTCCTTGCGGATGTAGTTGCGCTTGAACAGCGTTTCGATGATGGCGGCGCGGGTGGACGGTCGGCCGATGCCGTTTTCCTTCAATGCGTCGCGCAGTTCATCGTTGTCCACCAGTTTCCCGGCTGTTTCCATGGCTCGCAGCAAGGTGGCTTCAGTGTAAGGCTTGGGCGGCTGTGTCCATTTCTCCGCCAGGCTTGGCTGGTGCGGCCCGCTTTCTCCCTTCACAAATGCCGGTAGGGCACGTTCCGTTTCGCTGTTCTCTTTCTCATCCTTGTCTTCAGTGGTGGCGGCTGAGGCAAACACGACTCTCCATCCCGGCTCCAGGATCTGTTTGCCCGTAGCCTTAAACTCTATGTTTTCCACGATGCCCATGACCGTTGTGGTGGCGAACCGACAGTCGGGATAGAAGGCGGCGATGAATCGGCGTGCCACCAGGTCGAACACCCTGCGTTCCATGTCCGTCAGGTTTTGCGGGTATTGTCCGGTAGGGATAATGGCATGATGGTCTGTCACTTTGGAATTGTCGAACACTTTTTTCGATTTAGGCAGGGCGGCACCTTCCAGAGGGGCGGTCAGTGTGGCATAGTCCCGCAATCCTTTCAGAATGCCCGGACATTTGGGGTAGATGTCATCGCTCAGGTAAGTGGTGTCCACGCGTGGATAAGTGGTCACCTTCTTTTCGTATAGCGACTGAATGGTCTTCAACGTATCATCGGCCGAATAGGCGAATCGCTTGTTGCATTCCACTTGCAGGGAAGTCAGGTCGAAAAGGCGCGGAGGGGCTTCCCGGCCTTCTTTCCGCGTCACTTCGGTGATGGTGAAAGGCGACTGGCGGATCTGTTCCAGCAGAGCCAGTCCCCGCTCGTGGTCGGTGATGGGGTCGATGCCACGGTTCTCTTCCTCACGTTTGGGCTTCTTGCCGGCGGCAGCCGCTTCTTTCTGTTTCTCGGCTTCTTGTGCCAACTCTTCGTCGCTCTTGCGGATCAGGGCGGAAAAGGTGGTGTCGCGGTAAACGGTGTTGAGCACCCAATATTGCTTAGGGACGAAGTGCTGGATTTCCAGCTGGCGGTTGACAATCAGTGCCAAAGTTGGAGTCTGCACCCGGCCGACGGACAGCACCTGACGGTTTTGCCCATACTTCATGGTGTAGAGGCGGGTGGCGTTCATGCCGAGCAGCCAGTCTCCGATGGCACGGCTCAGGCCCGCTTCGTAGAGCGACTGGAAGTCAGCAGCCTCACGCAGTTTGGCAAAGCCTTCGCGGATGGCCTCTTCCGTCAGCGAGGAGATCCACAGCCGTTTGACCGGGCAACGTGCTCCTGCCTTCTGCATCACCCAGCGTTGGATCAGCTCTCCTTCCTGTCCGGCATCGCCACAGTTGATGATCATGTCGGCTTGCTGCATCAGGTGTTCGATGATGTGGAACTGGCGTTCATACGTAGGATTGGAAATCAGCTTGATCCCGAACCGAGGCGGTATCATGGGCAGGCTGCTTAAGGTCCAGCTTTTCCATGTCGGGGTATATTCGTGCGGCTCCTTCAGGGTGCAAAGGTGGCCAAACGTCCAGGTTACCTGGTAACCGTTTCCTTCGATATATCCGTCTTTCTTTTCTCGTGCGCCTAAAACTTCGGCTATGTCACGTGCCACAGAGGGCTTTTCGGCAATGCAGACTATCATTTCTTTCTTAAAAATGAAGATTAATGAATGATGAACGAAGAATCCACAGGTGTCAATGGGGACACTTCTTCTGTAAACAGAGTGCAAAGGTACAAAAAAGGGGGCAGTCTGAAAAGTCAGTTGCAAAAGTAAGCAATAATACTGGCTCAGTCTGAAAAGTCGGTTGCAAGGTAGCTGGAGAAGCAGGCTGGTCATCGGGACAAAATCCTGTCCGGGCTTTTTTCGGCAGCATAGGTTACTTGCCAAAGTATTATTGCTTCGTTGGCCATTTAGTCTTGTTCCGATGGCAAAGTATTATTGCTTCGTTGGCCAAGTGTCCAATAATGCTTCGCAACCGTATTTTCCGTCTGATCCCCAAAAGGAAGCCTCCGGTATCTGCAAGGAGGGAAAGGGTATAAAAAAAGGGCTCCGCTGAGCCCAACCTTTGTTAA
>CALUOU010000112.1 GCA_944322335.1 uncultured Bacteroides sp. | reverse complement strand
TCACGCGTGCGGTCCGTCTGTTTTCACGCGTGCGCTGTGTGGAGCGTGTAATGTGCGGTAGAGCATGGAGTCTTCTTTGTTTTAGAATTGAATAAATATTCTTCCGCATGCTTTTATTTCAGGCAAACAGCGATTCATGGACACTTCCCCTTATTTTTTATTTCAAAAGAATTGTTTCAATTCTATAAAAAGGAGAAGGATGATTTGTGAATTCAAATCATTCTGTTTACTTTTGTGCGGACATATATGGCACGAAATGCTTTGAAATAGAAACAAAAGTACTGAGATATGTTTGCCTGATGACCGGGAGACTGAAAAAGAAGTATTTGACTAAAACATATAAGACTATGGACGAAAACAAAGACAATTCTTACGAAGGCGAAGAAGAAGACAAGCCATTCAACGTGGGTGACATTGTGAAGCGGGCCAAGCTGGCGCTTAACATGAAGTTCGACAGTGATCTGGCCAAATATTTGGGAGTGTCGCGTTCGACGCTGTGCAACTGGGTGGCCCGCAACAGTATTGATTTTTCACTGTTGCTGAGCCGCATGATCAATCGGGTGGACTACAACTGGCTGCTGACGGGCAAGGGCACGCCTGTGCACGAGAACCGGTTTTGCAACTCGGAGCTGGCCCGTGGCGAGGTGGAAATCCTGCACCATGCCCGAAGCGTTGAGGCGATGGGCGAACGCAGCGTGACCCTCTATGACATTTCTGCCGCCGCCAATCTGAAGACCATCCTTACTGAAGGATCCCAGCGTGTGTTGGGTCAGATCGTCATCCCCAACATACCGCGTTGTGACGGGGCTGTATATGTCAGCGGCGACAGCATGTATCCCATTCTGAAAGCCGGCGACATCGTAGGCTTCAAATTCATCAACAGTTTTGAGGACATCATCTATGGCGAGATGTATCTGGTGTCCTTTGAACGTGGCGGAGATGAATACCTTTCCGTGAAATACATAAATAAGTCTGAGGAAAAAGACTGCGTAAAACTGGTCAGCTACAATCAGCATCATGACCCTATGGATCTGCCCGTTTCTGCCATTAACGCTTTGGGTATCGTGAAGTTCTCTATCCGAAAGAACATGATTATGTAAAGCTTTCAGGACAATATATATAAAGAAACGTTAAAACATACTATGAAAGCGAAAAACGACAATAAGATGCTTGTATAAGCCACAATAAGCGTTTACCTTTGCCCTCGCATTTTTCATAGTATTAGTTTAAGGTTAACTAAAAGGTTGGAGTACAGCGGTACTCCTTTTTTTATGCCTGTCCGGTTTATGCGTGACCCGCTTTGCCTCGTTTCATGGATCCTGAAAGGCCCTGTTCGCGTCAAACAAACGTTTTTTTCTCCTGCTGAACTCCTTTTCATAGTCAGGCGGCAGTCCGAGCGCCTTCAGCTCGTCGGGCGTGATGCCGCGCATGATGCTGTTCAGCCGGGTGGCTATGTCTTCACACCTGAACTTGCCGTCCTTCCGGTGTCCGCGCATTTCCGGCACATCGGCAATGGGCACCGAGGGGTGTAACACGTAATAGGAAGCGATGGCAATGTCCGTGCGGTGCAGTCCCATGGCACAGGCCATGTAAAAGCCGCCTTTATCCATCCGTTCAAACAAGTCCGGCAAAGCGGCGATGATTTCATGCACGTCTGTCTTTTGTCTGTCGATGGGGATGTGGAAGTACTCCAGTCCGGCGTCGGCCACATTTTGCGGAAAACGGTCGGTATAATCGCGTGTGCGCAGATCTATGACGACTTCCCCTCCCGCCTCGCGCACCTTTTTGAGCATCCGCACACTGCCTCGGCCCGACAAGGTGCGGCCTCTCACACCGCCCCCATAAACAGGCGCCAGATCCACGATTCCAAGCGGTTTCAGACGTTCATACAAGGCATTGGGACGGTTTACGAAAGTTCCGGTCTCTTGCTCAATCTTGTTTTGCGCGTTCTTGCCGATGTGCCAGCCGTCACACCAGACGCATTTGTAGACAGAGAAATGCACGCCTCTCTTTGAGCTCATCGCTTCCGCCGCCTTCTGTGCCCCGGCTTTGGAAGGATAGCTTATTTTAGGCCGGCCGGTGGCTCTGGAGACATGGCTGTAGCGGCTGAATATGCCGAAAGCGTTGTGGGTGACAAAGATGTTGCGCCACGCTCCGGGGCGCAACATCTGGTCATAGAGGGCGTAAATCAGATTCTTGACTTTCATGAGAATTCTCCTTTCTTTTTATTGTTCTAAGGACAAAGAGAGGGAAAACGCGTGAAATCTATCTGCTTACCGCAAGGCTTCCACCTCTTCCGGTGTCAGCGGGATCTTCTTGCCCAGACGGCGCGCGCCGGTTTCGGTGATCAGGTAATCCTCTTCGTTGCGGATGCCGCCGAAGTGACGGTATTCCTCCACCTTGTCGTAGTTGATGAAGTCGGCAAACTTCTTCTCTCCACGCCACAGGTCTATCAGTTCCGGAATGAAATAGATGCCCGGTTCCACGGTATGCACAAAGCCTGGCTGCAAGGGGATGGCCAGGCGCTGGCTCTTGCGTCCGAACTGTGTGCTCTTGGGCTGTCCGTCGTAACCTACCCAGATTTCGCCCAGGTTTTCCATGTCGTGTACGTCCAGCCCCATCATGTGGCCCAGTCCGTGCGGATAGAACAAGGCATGCGCCCCTTCGCGGACGGCATCCTCGGCATTTCCCCTCATCAGCCCCAGGTCTTTCAGCCCTTCCACCATGACGCGGGCGGAGAGGTCGTACACATCCATATAAGGCACGCCCGGGCGCAACGCCTTCACGGACTCGATGTGCATGGCGTTCTGTATCTCATACACGGCACGCTGGCGGGGCGTGAATGTCTTGTCCGCAGGAATGGTGGACGACATGTCTCCCGCATAGCCCGACTCCACTTCGGCTCCCGCGTCGATCAGGAAGAGGTCGCCCGGCTTCACCAGGTTGTGGTAAGAGTGGTTGTGAAGGGTCTGGCCGTTGACGGTGGCAATGGTAGGGAATGAGAGCCGGCAATTGTTTTTCTCGGCCACATAGTCCATTGCGGCTACGATCTCATACTCGTACATGCCCGGACGCAACGCCTTCATCGCGGCAATGTGCATGTCGGCGGTCACGTTGCAGGCACGTTCGATTTCGGCTATTTCCTCTTCCGACTTGCGGTTGCGCTGAGCCACTACGGCGCGGATGAAAGGCACGGATCCCTCCTGGCGCGCGGGCGGAATGCCCAGCCATTCCATCAGCTTCAGCTTGTGTTCGTCGCGGTAGGGCGGCAGGTAGTGGATGGTCTGGCCGCCCAGCACGGCCTTGCGCAGGTATTCAGCCAGTTCGGAAGCGGGACGAGTCTCTGCGATGCCCACCCGTCCGGCCTTTTCATGCAGGGTGGGCTGGGTGCCCATCCACACGATGTCGTCAATGGTCAGTTCGTTGCCGAAAATGATTTCCTTATCCTCGTCTACGTCGATGAGAGCCGAGAGGCCGGCAAAGGACAATCCGAAATAATAGAGAAATGTAGAATCCTGACGATAGCGGAAGGCGTTGTCTTCGTAGTTCAACCCTTGTTCGTCGTTGCCCAGAAAGAGCAACAAGCCTGAGCCGACTTGCTTTTTCAGCACGGCGCGGCGCTGTATGTACGTCTCTTTTGCAAACATAAGTTTTGTTTTTTTTGTTGTGTGGACAAAAGTAGCAAAAATATGCGATGCGTTAATGAACTATTTGCTATTTTTGCGGTGTTTTTTCGACTCAGGAAAGAACATGAAACGCTAAATAACAATTAAAAGAGGAAACAGATATGCCACAAGGTTCCCGACAAATTCAGACGCAGACACAACAGCAGATACAGACACTTTCGCCTCAGCAGATACTCGTGGTCAAGCTGTTGGAGCTTCCTGCCGTGGAGCTGGAAGACCGTGTGCGGGCCGAGCTGCTGGAAAATCCCGCCCTTGAGGAGGGAAAAGAGGAAACGCCCGGCGAGGATGACTATGCCGATGCGCCCGAAAACGACACGACCAGCATGGAAGACGGAGGAGACACCGGTTATGACTCGCTCAGCGACTACCTGAACGAGGACGACATACCTGACTATAAGCTGCAGGAAAACAACCGGAGCAAGGATCAGCAGGCCGAGGAGATCCCGTTCTCAGACGTTACCTCGTTTTACGAGGTTCTGAAAGAGCAGCTGGGCGAGCGCGAACTGACTGACCGCCAGCGCGAACTGGCCGAATATATCATCGGGTCGCTGGACGATGACGGTCTGCTGCGCAAGTCTTTGGACAGCATCTGCGACGAGCTGGCTGTCTATATGGGCATAGAGACAACGGCTCAGGAACTGGAGCAGATCCTGAAGATCATCCAGGACTTCGACCCGCCTGGCTTGGGAGCGCGCAGCCTGCAGGAATGCCTTCTCCTGCAGATCCGCCGCAAGATGGCATCTGCCAATGCGGCCAACGGATCCTTGCTGCGCGTCGAGGAATCTGTCATCAGCAACTGTTATGACGAGTTTACCCGCAAGCATTGGGACAAGATACAGCAGAAACTGGAGCTGGACGAGGACACGCTCCAGTGTGCCATCAAAGAAATCTGCAAGCTCAATCCGCGTCCGGGAGCCTCGTTAGGGGAAGCCATCGGGAGGAACATGCAGCAGATCGTGCCCGATTTCATTGTGGACACTTACGATGACGGAACCATCCATCTCTCGCTCAACAACCGCAACGTGCCCGAACTGCGCATGAGCCGGGACTTCAAAGACATGGTGGAAGAGCACACCAGGAACAAGGCCAACCAGAGCAAGGAGTCCAAAGAAGCCCTCCTGTTCCTGAAACAGAAAATGGATGCCGCGCAAGGGTTCATCGATGCCGTCAAGCAACGGCAGAATACCCTGATGACCACCATGCAGGCCATCATAGACCTGCAACGCCCCTTCTTCCTCGAAGGGGACGAGTCGTTGCTGAAGCCCATGATTCTGAAGGACGTGGCCGAACGCACCGGACTGGACATCTCCACCATTTCGCGGGTGAGCAACAGCAAGTATGTGCAGACCAATTTCGGCATCTATCCTCTGAAATTCTTCTTCAGCGACGGCTATGTCAAAGACAACGGCGAGGAAATGTCCGTGCGCGAGATACGCAAGATCCTGAAAGAATGCATCGACAACGAGGACAAAAAGAAGCCTTACACTGATGACGAGCTGACCGAGATACTGGCCCGGAAGGGATACCCGATCGCGCGGCGCACCGTGTCCAAATACCGCCAGCAGATGAACATCCCTGTGGCACGGCTCAGGAAGTGACCCTTCTCCGTTTTTATGTACTAACTTTTATCTCTTTTTTTTATTGCAAGCAAAATGCCGGTTGAACATATCCATACAGACAAGACCCTTATCCGAATATCCCAAGTGATTTCGTTTGCGTTCACGCCTTTCTCCATCCCGTTTCTGGCGTTTCTCATCCTGTTTGTCTTTTCATACTTGCGCATCATGCCCCTTCTGTATAAGGTGATTGTGCTGGGGGTGGTCTATTGTTTCACCATCCTGATGCCCACGCTCACCATTTTCCTGTTCCGCAAGCTTAACGGATTCACGCCCGATGATCTGAACGAACGGCGGCACCGTTACGTCCCTTTTCTGCTGACCATGCTTTCTTATGTGTGCTGTCTGCTGCTGATGCGCCGTCTCAACATACCTTGGTACATGACGGGCATCATTCTGTCGGCCTTGCTGGTGATGTTTGTCTGTGTGTTGTTCAACCTGCGTTGGAAGCTGAGCGAGCACATGGCGGGAGCGGGAGCGATTGTGGGCGGCCTGCTGGCGTTCAGTGCCTTGTTTGGCTACAATCCGGTGTGGTGGCTTTGTCTGTTCATTCTCATTGCAGGCATTCTGGGAACCGCACGCCTTATCCTCAGCCACCACACCTTGGGCGAGGTGCTGGGCGGTTTTGCTGTAGGCATGGTTTGTGCGTTGCTGGTGCTTCATCCGTTGAGCAACATCCAGTTCCGCTTCTTGCTGTTCTGAAAAATCTCTGGCGCAGAGGATGCGGATCACACGGATTTGGTGTGTCTTTGTGCCCGTACCGTAAAGAAACATTTGCATGAGAAAACTCTTTCCCTTTCTCCTGGTCTGCCTGGCAGCCGTAACTGTGGAGGCGCAACAGCTTTTACACGACATCAAAGGAACCGTTATCGACAAAGCCGGCCGGCAGCCTTTGGAGTTTGTCAACGTACAAATAGCCGGGACAGGCCAAGGCGGAGTGACAGATTCGTTGGGACGCTTCATCATCCGTAGGGTGGAACCGGGCATCTATCACTTTCAGGCATCGCTTGTGGGCTACAGGACAGCCGTCACTCCCGAATACATCTTGTCCACTAAGGATCTGAGCCTCACCATCGAGCTGGAGGAGAGCCAGACGGAGCTGCAGGGAGTTGTTGTCACGGCTTCTCCCTTTCGCCGCGATCTGGAAAGTCCTGTGGGACTGCGTGTCATCGGCCTGCAGCAGATAGAAAAAAGCCCTGGCGCCAACCGCGACATATCGCGCGTGGTGCAGTCCTACCCGGGTGTGGCTTTCTCGCCCATCGGCTACCGCAACGATCTCATTGTGAGAGGAGGCTCGCCCATGGAGAACCGTTTCTTTATAGACGGCGTGGAAATACCCAACATCAATCATTTCAGCACAGGCGGAGCGTCAGGCGGACCGGTAGGCATCATCAATGCCGACTTTATCCGTGAGGCGGGCTTTTATACGGGAAGCTTCCCAGCCTCCAAAGGCAACGCGTTGAGTTCGGTGCTCGATTTTAAGCTGCGTGACGGCGATATGGAGCACAACTCCATCAAAGCCACGTTGGGCACTTCTGAGGTGGCGTTGGCATCGGACGGACACATCGGCAACAAGACTTCTTACCTGGTTTCAGTCCGCCAGTCATACCTGCAGCTGCTGTTCGACGTGCTTGGCCTGCCTTTCTTGCCCAAGTTCACCGATGCCCAGTTTAAGCTGAAGACCCGTTTCGACCGGCAGAACGAACTGACCGTGCTGGGGCTGGCGGGCATTGACGACATGCGTCTCAACACCAGCCTGACGGGCGAGGACGCTGAATACTTGCTGAGCTACCTGCCCAAGATTGAACAAGAAACGTTCACCGTCGGAGCTGTCTATAAACATTATGCGGGCAAACATCTGCAGACGCTGATAATCAGCCACAATTATCTGAACAACAGGAATCTGAAATACAGGGACAACGACAATTCCTCAGAAGACAACCTGAATCTGCGCTTGCGAACGCTGGAACAGGAGACCAAGCTTCGCGCCGAAAACGCTACGACTCTCGGTGCCTGGAAGCTGCAGGCAGGCATCAGCCTGAACTACAGCCACTACACTGACAATACGTTCCGCCGGGTGTATGCCGATGAAAAAGAGCAGGTGTATGACTACCGTTCCTCGCTCCGGCTTTTTCATTGGGGCATTTATGGCACGGCAGGTTACACCTCGCCCGATCAAGCTTTCACGGCTTCAGTCGGCATCCGTGCCGATGCCAATAACTATTCCGGTCAGATGAAACGCCTGTACAAACAGCTTTCGCCCCGTTTGTCTCTCTCATACCGCCTGACGGACGGCCTTTACCTGAGCGGAAGCACAGGGCTATACTGCCAGCTTCCACCTTATACCGCCTTAGGCTTCCAAGGCAATTCGGGAACGTATGTCAATCGGGAATTGCGCTATATGCGGGTTCATCAGAGCGGGGTAGGACTGGCTTGGCGTAAAGGAAACACATGGGAAGTCTCCTTAGAGGGCTTCTGGAAGCGGTATGGAAACATTCCGCTGTCAGTGGCCGACGGCATTCCGCTGTTGTGCAAGGGCAACGACTATGGCGTGGTGGGCAACGAGGCACTGGTCTCCGCCGCCCAAGGCCGTTCATACGGACTGGAAGCATTGGCCAGATGGGTCATTGCCGGCAAACTGACCCTGTCCGCATCAGCCACTTATTTCAAGAGCGAATTCCGCAACAGCCGGCAAAGTCCTTACATTGCCTCAGCTTGGGATAACCGGTTTATCTGCAATGCAACCGGCACCTACAGCCTGCCACGCCATTGGAGTGTGGGCATGAGAGTGAGCTGCATTGGCGGCGCACCCTACACGCCTTACGATGTGGAACGCTCTTCGCTGGTGACAGCATGGAACAGCCAAGGCCGCCCCTACTATGACTACAGCCGTTACAATACCGGACGGCTGCCTGCTTTCGGACAGCTGGACGTAAGGGTGGACAAAACGTTTTACTTGAAACGTTGCATGCTGGGCATCTACCTCGATGTGCAGAACATCACCAAGAGCATCCTGCGCCAGCCGGATATCCTGATGAGCACGGGGGTCATTGAGAATCCTGATGCGCCCTTGGCTGAGCAACGTTATCGGATGAAATACATCGAACAGTCCAGCGGAACACTCCTGCCTACCTTGGGCATTACATTTGAGTATTAAAAAAGAGGTAGAAGGATTCGGTTGTTTCTCCTTGCCAGGCCGTTAAAGAATCCGTCAAAACGATAATACATGTTATAAAAGAGGCGTTTTCCTTTGGGCTATTTGCCGATAAAGCGGAAACTCGTATCTTTGCGATGTTTTTTCATAGTATTAGATTTAAGGTTAACAGAAGATTGGAGTACAGCGGTACTCCTTTTTTTATATCCTTCCGTGAAAGCTGTGTTAATCCGGGATCAGGCGGAAAATCCGGTTGCGGAGCATGATTGGATACTTGGCCAACGGAACAAGATTAAATGGCCAACGAAGCAATAATACTTTGGCAAGTAACCTATGCTGCCGAAAAAAGCCCGGACAGGATTTTGTCCCGATGACCAGCCTGCTTCTCCAGCTACCTTGCAACCGACTTTTCAGACTGAGCCTCTTTTTCGACTGCCTCCTGCTCCGTTACGGGGCGGATTTCTCTTCATGGGGAGTGAAAACAAAAAAGACCTGCTGTCACAGCAAGCCTATTTTGCTCTTCGTCTTGGACTTGAACCAAGGACCCTCTGATTAACAGTCAGATGCTCTAACCGACTGAGCTAACGAAGAATGAAAAACTCATATTACAACTATTAATGCTCTTCGTCTTGGACTTGAACCAAGGACCCTCTGATTAACAGTCAGATGCTCTAACCGACTGAGCTAACGAAGAG
>CALUOU010000111.1 GCA_944322335.1 uncultured Bacteroides sp. | reverse complement strand
GGCTTTGCCTGTGCATGTCGAAAACTGCACGCAACTGGCACTCTTTTAATCGAAAATTATCCCGAACTCGCATATTTTTGATCGTCTCAAACTTTCTCATGTATTCCTCAGACAGCAAGCCGGCACTTTGGAGGACTGCTGCAATCTGGCCGATGTTTTTCTGGGTTGTCATTTGCAGCTGGGTCAGTTTGTTGGCAGAGTCATTCAGCCCTTTGCTGAACGGTTTCGTAGCCAGTTTCATGTCTCCACAGATGGTACGCAGATTGCTTGTGCTTGCCGTGATCTCGCCTTGTGCCAATCTGAATTCGTTCATCGTGGCAGCAATGTGCTCATTCATTTTCTCTAGGCGTTCGAGACCTGCATTGAAGCTGTCAAGCAGCTTTGGGGGCTGGAGGGTTGTGCCTTCCTGAAGCGCAAGGAGTCCGGCCTGCTGATCGTTCACCTTGTCCGTTATGTGCTTGACTGACTGCTGAACCGATGCAGAAAGCATTGAAACGGTTGCCGTCAGGAATTCGCTCATTTTATCGGCTGCATCAGCCAGCTTGCCGGTCATTTGGTTGCTTTGCTCTTGCGAGGAATGTGAAAGTTGTTTTTACTAAACTACATAGCTTTAGCTTGCATGGCTGCGGATTCCCATCGTTCAGCGAGAATGGCCTCACCGCCACGTTTGTCAGCCTGTACATCTCCCTTCTGGCATCTTTATCCTTTGTGTCTGTCAACGCATGGTATTATGGCCGCTCAAGGATCGTTTGTCATGCTGTCAGGGTTTGATAAAGGTATTGCCGTGCTGCGGATCCTTCCCTTTAAATCATTTTTCCCCGATACACTTTTGTTCCTGCCCCGAAGTCCGTTTCCGGAAAATGTGATCCGGGAGCGAAAAGTCCGAATACGGAAGAGCCAGATCCGCTCATGGCGGCATATTCGGCCCCTAATCTGTATAATTCTTCCTTGATTTCGCCGATGACCGGAAAACGAGGGAATACACTCGCTTCAAAGTCGTTGGTCAAAAGGTCTTTCCATTCCCGGACGGGCAGGCGGATGAGCTCTTTGACCGGACGCAGAGGGCGATGCGGACGGATCTGGGCAAAAGCTTCCCGTGTAGACACAAACACATTAGGCTTTACCACAATGTATTGATAGCCCTTCAGTGAACATTCAATGGGAGAAAACACATTCCCGATACCTTCGGCGTATGTCGGTCTGTTTCGGATGAAGAAGGCGCAGTCGGCTCCCAGCCGGGCTGCATACTCTTCCAGGGTGGTGTCGGACAGGTTCAGACAGGCCAGTTCGTTCAGGAGTTTCAGCATGAAGGCGGCATCGGCCGATCCACCTCCCAGTCCGGCTCCCGAAGGGATGCGTTTGTGCAGGTGGATGTCCACAAGGGGCAGGTCGTAGAGTCCGTCCAGCAGGCGATAGGCTTTCACGGCCAGATTGTCTTCGGCAGGACCGTCTATTGCCATGCCCGTCTGGTACAGGCGCACTTTTTCTCTCCCGTCCTTGTCCGGCCTCACCGTTACCTCTAAAGCGTCTTCAAGGGGCAGAGGATAGAAAACGGTTTCCAGGTTATGGTATCCGTCCGGACGTTTCTCTATGATGCTCAGTCCTAAATTGATTTTTGCATTTGGAAAAGTGATCATAAACAGCTGTTCATATTTTAGTTTATACTACATTGGGAGCTATAAAAAAGTTAAGGGACATCTGTTTGCCCTTTATGAGCAGAGACATTTGCTTAGTCTTTGGGTTTAGTCGATAAACCGTTTGGTCAGATCTTCGTATGCGTCGATGCGTCGGTCACGCAAGAAGGGCCACCAACGGCGCACATGTTCCGAACGTTTCATGTTTATTTCCGCTATCAGGTTTTCCGGTTCTTGGTTTCCGGCTGCGGCCAGAAACTCGCCTTGCGGTCCTGCGACAAAGCTGTGCCCCCAGAACTGTATGCCTTGAGTAGCGTGGTTCGGATCTGGCTCATGTCCTACGCGGTTGACCACAACCACCGGCAATCCGTTAGCTATGGCATGGGCACGCTGAATCGTGAGCCAGGCATTCAGTTGCCTGTTCCGTTCATCTTCTTCATCTGCCGGATCCCAGCCGATTGCCGTCGGGTAAATCAAGATGTCAGCTCCTTTGAGTGCCATTAAGCGGGCTGCTTCAGGATACCATTGGTCCCAACATACCAATACTCCTAATTTTCCCACAGAGGTTTGTATAGGCTCAAATCCCAAGTCGCCAGGTGTGAAATAAAATTTTTCATAAAATCCGGGATCGTCTGGAATGTGCATTTTACGGTAGCGGCCGACAATGCTTCCGTCTTTTTCAAAAACAACGGCTGTGTTATGATACAAGCCTGGAGCGCGTTTCTCAAAAAGCGAAGTCACCAGCACGATCTCAAAGGCATGCGCCAGTTCAGAGTAAAAGCCTGTGGAAGGCCCAGGTATAGGCTCAGCCAAGTCAAAATAGTTTGTGTTTTCTGTCTGACAGAAATAAAGTGTATTGTGCAATTCTTGCAGCACAACGAGTTTTGCTCCGGCTTTAGCACAATTTTCGATATTTTCAGCTAACTTTTTTAAGTTTGTGCGAAGGTTGTCGGTATTGGCCTGTTGAATAAGTCCTACTTTCAATGTGTCCATTTATATTCTTTTTAGAGTTACATCTTTTTAATTTAAATAGGGTCCGTTTGTGGGGAGAATTGTATCACTCCAGCCGGATATTGCATTGTGACACAGTGTAACGAGCCGTGCTGGCAGATCAGAGGACGGCAGTCTACTGGCACAATTTCCCGTCCGGGGAACAGGTCGCGCAATATATTGCCAGCCTGTTCGTCTTTTTCCGGTTGGCGATAAGTGGGGTATAGCACAGCGTCGTTCATGATGAGGAAATTGGCATACGTTGCTGGCAAGCGCTCTCCCTCTTCCGTAATGGCATCGGGCAAAGGCAGGGGAACCAAGTTGTATGGATTGCCCTCCAATGTGCGAAACGTTTTCAGCTGGTCTTCCATTAGCCTCAATTCCTTGTAATGTTCATCGTCCGGGTCAGTACACTGCACGTATGCAATGGTGTCGGGGGAGCAAAAACGTGCCAAGGTGTCGATGTGGCTGTCCGTATCATCTCCTGCCAGGTAACCGTGATCCAACCATAAGATCCGTTGCAAAGAGAAGGCGGAACAGAGGTATTCTTCGATCTCCGTCTGGTTCATTTGCCCATTGCGGTTGGGTGAAAGCAGGCATTGGCTGGTGGTGAGCAGTGTGCCTTGGCCGTCGCTTTCGATAGAGCCTCCTTCCAGCACAAATCCCAAGCGGTTGATGTAGCGTCCTTTTAAAACGCCGGCTTGGGTGGCGTGACGGGTGATCAGGTTGTCTTTATCTGCCGGAAATTTGAGCCCCCAGCCATTGAATGTAAAGTCAAATAAGGAAAGGCCATCCGCATCCCAGATGGAAATGGCCCCATGATCGCGGGCCCATGTGTCGTTGGTCTGACAGGAAAGGAAATGTACATTGGGCAGGTACATGTCTGCTGGCAATTGTTTTTTCACCTCGTCCGGATGGGGAGTCACGATAAGCAGCTGTTCCCGTCTGGCAATTTCGCAGGCTATGTGGATAAAACATTGTTGCACTTCTTCGAGCATATATGCCCAATCTGTGTCGGCGTGTGGCCATGTGAGTTGAATTCCACTTTGCAAAGCCCATTCGGCAGGCAAGTGAGGAGCACGCAATTCCACTTGGTATGGCATGTTTTTGCCAAACCTTACCTGATAATTTTTTTCGTCAGCTCCTCCTAACGGTATTCCTACAAAATATCCCATTTTTAAAGAAAGATGAATGTTGAATTAGAAGAAATGAAAAAGAGCTTGTCTTCTGCAAGTTATTCTTCCTTCTTGGGTTTGCGGTCGAAGAAAGGGTTCTTGGAAGAGGCGCTTACCGGAATGGCGAACACTGTCTGGCAGTCGGGCAACCATTTCAGTCGTTGTGCGGCCAGTCCGGCTGAAAACATGACGCGGGTATCTGCCCGCAAGTCTGCGGCTGTGGCACAGGCTGAACCGATGGCAATTCCCACGTCTATCGTATTTAATGCGCAAGGCACTCCTTGGGGACGAGAGGCGCAAGTCGGGTGGCCGCAATGCCCGCAGTTTAAACCTTGAGGGCATACACGTGTGCCGATGATGACAACACATTCGGCCTGCAATACGTTGTCTGCATCACGCAAGAAGAATTTCATGCCGGTCTCGTCGGCAATCCTTGTCATTTCATCAGCTAATGCTTTCAAATCTTGTTCAGCCACTAAAGCTACTTCTATTGCGTCAATGCCCTTTCCCTTAGGGGCTGTGCGGGCGGCTGTCATCATTTGTTTGGCTATTCCCAGCACATGTGTATGACGGTTATCACGTTCGTTTAGTATCATAAGCTTAATTGTTTAGTGATTCATGTTGAAAAAGGGGTGAGTGATTGTCCTCTGGCTCCTTCTGATTTTCGTTTTCTACTGTTTCTGGAAGTTGCTGCTTGTTCTTGTGCCGCCTGAAGATGTTCAGCCAGAAAAACAGCTCTCGCCATTTATTGAAATCCTTACGGAAAATAATGCCGATACCTTGCGTTGTCAGGTTGGTCTTGGTGTAATAGCGGTCATTGCTTTCATTATAGGCTTTCAGACGAATGTCTCCCGAACGGTTCACCAGCCACTCTGCCTCAAAGTCTCCCACAAAGTTCGTGTTGGCAATGGGGTTGTCTCTGTATCCGAAGTTTCCGTTTATCAGCAAGCGGTTGTTCAGCAGCTGGCCTGACAGCATGGTTTCAAATTCCACATCTGTCCATCCTTTCTCCCCAGTGCTGAAATTTGTGCCAAAGTTCCAGTCGTTGCTGTTGATGATGTGTGACAATGCATTGTTCAGCTGGCCTGAAATGGTGGAAGAAAGCACACTCGACATCATGTCTGAATTTTGGGTGGCTCCCAAATTCTCGGGCGTATAGAATTTGCCGATGCTCAGCAGATAGAGAATCTGCGTATTCATCTGTTCGTCAGTCGGTATGTAATTGCGCACCAAGGCTTGCACCTCGTCCCGTTCATTAGGAAGCTCCAGGCTTAGTTTAATGTTGGGAGATGTGAGCTGGCCTGTCAGATTCATGATGCAGTCCACTTTCACGTTGGTCTGATCCACATAGTTGGAAGCGTTGGCTATAAGGTCGTTCAATGAAGCTGAACTGACCAGATAACTGGCATTGATGTCAAGTGTGGCATCGAGGGGAGCGCCGTTGAACGAAATCGTGCTTCCGTCCTTGATCGTAAAGTCTTTGCGTATCACTTCTTGCAGGCTAAACTTATACATACCTTGGCTGATGCGGTAGCTGCCGAACATCTTCACGTCTCCTTTGTTGTAAAACTCTGTCCGAATATTTCCTCTGCCTTTGCATGTGATATAATCTCCGGCCACAGGATCCATAATGATACGCATGGTTGCGTCCGGTGTAGCATCCACCAGCAGATTGAGACGCAAGTCTGTTTCCCCCTCTTCCTCGGCAATCTCTTGTTGGGCCCGTTCATAATAGGAAAGGTAAGTGGAGTCTTGAAGAACCCTTTTGGGGGTCTTGTCCACAAACTTGATAAACTGAGTGCTGGCAGCCGTCGATACAAAGTCTTTCATATAAGTGAAAGTGGTATTGTGATTGGTCGACATGGCTACGTCTATGTTGACCCCTTCTTCCGCATTTCCTGCGATAGTCGCGTTTCCAGTGCCATAAACCGTGCCATAGAAAGGAAAATCTGCCGACTCTCTGGTGTTCATCACCAGCATGTCATTGACTGTAAAATAGAAATGATAACGCAGGTTTTTGAAATGCTGATAACGCAGTTCTCCGCTCATGCGTCCTTCATGTCCTTGTGTGTCAAAGATGCGGTTGTTTCGGAACGTCAGTCCGTCTGGAGTGATCAGGATGCTGTCTTTCACGTTGAAGGTTGTGTTTAGCGCTTCCACCTTCATCGATGCGTCTCCCAGAACATTCCCTTCCATGGTCAATGCTTTAAATTTGCCATAAAAATGCACATTCCCTTTCACGCGTCCGCTGAATTCAGGCGTAATGCTTTTCATATAATAATGTATGAACTTCAGGTTCGTGTTTCCCGCTTCGATCTGCAGATCGAGCGCACTGGTCGGTTTCAACGGATAAATATAGCCATTCACATGGGTTCGGGCAATATCTGCTTCACGGATGCGTGCATCTAAGTAGATTCCTTTCACATCGTGATGCCATTCGCCATGAATGTCGGCATCGCCCAAAAGTCCGTTGTTCAATCCTAAGTTATGTATAAACAGATCTGTCGACATGACGGGATGTTTCAGCACGCCGCTGGCGTATGCCGGTCCTGTGGCTTCTCCTTGAAAGTTTACGCCCAAATCAGCGATGTCGAACACATAGCCAATATTGATTTTCTGCAAATCCAGTCGGACAGTGTCCTCCGGCTGGTCGGAAACCGTGCCTTGAATACGCAAATGGCGGTCATCGTGGCTGAAATAGAAATCGTTCACATATACCTTCCCAGAGTCAATGACTATTTCAGAGGGGTGTATTTTCCACAGCGTGTCGTTGAGGATAATGTCAGTGGGCTGTACCTGAATGATGGTTTTCAGAGGAGGAAGTATCTCCTCTTCCTTTTTCTTCAAGTGTTTTTGAGGAACAGAAGCGAGAAGCAGGGAATCTTCCGATACTTGCTCCCGTATAAATTGAGTGGAAGCTGCCAGTTTCCCGCTATAAGTCATCTGGCTGCTGTTGCCCCAGTTCAGCGTAGTCTGGATGCGGTCATCTTTGGCTTGTGAGTCGACGGCCACATTGACTGATCCTGCTGCATTTCGGTTGTTGAACCGCAGATGAACTCGGAACAGGTCTGCTGGATTCTCACACAACAGCATGCCCGATTCGAAAAACCTGTTTCCATAGCGGAAGCGGGGAAAATACCCCTCGATGCGCAGGCGTTGGGCTTTGTCGTTGAAATATCCCTTCAATGTAGAATGGGTATATACCTTTAATGGAATCTCCAGCATACTGGCCAGCAGATCTGTGTCATAGACATGCAAGTCAAAACTGAAATTATTTTCCGTTTCTATCGGTTGTTTGGCAGGCTGGAGCAATGCGGGAATGTACCTGCGCATGATGTTGAGCACACTGACAGGCAAGGTGCGGTAGGAATAGTCGCCTTCAATGCTCCCCTGCAGGAAACGGGAGGAGAGTGTAAGCCGCTTTTGCGTCTCGTCCAATCGGATGGCCCGGATGTTCAGGTTGTCTAAGAAATAATCTCTGTCTGCCGTTTGGTATTGCAGGCTGTCAATGTTGATTTCCCCATTCATTTCATCAATAGAACCGCCGGTGAAGTCGGCTTTGATGCGTACTGACAATTCGGCATCTTCATACTTTGGGGTAAGGTGTAGCTCATGAGGGCGGAAATGATCCACACTGGCTCTGAAATTGAAAGTCGGGATCTCGCTGACGGCGTTAAGGCTGCCATCCAAATAGAAGGAGCCGTTTTTGTCGTCCAATCGGATCTTTCCGTTGAAACCGCCTTGTTTGTAAATTCCGTCCAGCAGAATGTTCTCATACAAATACTGACTGTATTCAATGGAAGCAATGGAGCCTTGCATCGTGATGTCTGGATATTGTCGGCTGGCATGAATGCCGTTTACCGTCAGTCCCAGTGTTACTTTACCCAATTGTTTGTTCCCCACCATGGTCCCTAAATCGAAATTTTCGGTTTTCACTTCCCCTGAATAGGCAAAAGTTCCCCTTTCTTTGTTTGAACTCAGTTTAACGTCAGTCTGTACGATGCCCAGATTAGTACGCACTTGTCCATACGTAACGAGGTCTGTGAAATATCCGGAGATTTGCCCACGGAAAGAAATAGAGCCCAAATGCTGAAGTGTCGGCGGGACTCCTGTATAAGGCTGGCTTAGATTGCGCACAAAAAAGGCGATGCCTTCCGGATCTGCATACAGGTGGGACAGTTCGCCGATCACATAGGCGTCAATGGGGCGTGCGAGATCCTGAAAGGAGACTTCTCCCAGCAGCCTGAAATGTTTGCCTGCCGAAATCGACAAGTAGGGACAGCGCAGGCTGTTGATAGGACCATTGGCTCTAACCTCCAGCTGGAGAGCTTCCTTAAACGTCACAAAGGCAGGTACGAAAGCTGACAGGTCTGCCAAGGTGATTTTGGAGGGCTGAAGGCGGAACGAGATCCGTACACTGTTGGTAAAGTCTGTCAATGCCCCGATGCTGTCATACTCCATACGTATCGTATCCGTTTTCAAAGAAGTATTCGGCAGGTCAATCGCGAAATTGGATACATCCATTTTCTGGTTGTTCGCCACCAGTTTCAAACTCAGTTTCTTCAGTTCAAATCCGGAGCTCTTTTCTTCAACGCTCAACCGTTTGATAGCCGCATTGATAGAGTCGTTTTGCAGAGCTTTCAGGGAAATGTTGGCTATGATGTTTTGCAAATTGACATGATTCGCATTGAATTTACCGGGAGTCTCTTTCTCAGACAACACATTATAAGATATTCTGCCCCTTCGTATCAGAACGGAATTGATGCGGAGGTCTATGTTCTTTTTAGCATGTTCTACGGTGTCTTTTGAAGCGAACGCGTCTATTACAAACTGATAATTGGGTTTGGCGTCAGGCGTATGTTTTTCTATGTTGATGTTGAAGCCAAACAATTGAATCGTACCGATAGATATTTTCCCGTTGAATAGGGGTAAAATCTCAAATTTGGCTGAAAGACGGGCCACTCGCAACATTTCTTTGCCAGACTGGTCATTGAGCAGCAGATCATCGATAATGATCCGGTTTAGCAGTCCCATGTTGATCCGTCCGATGGTTAGTTCGCTTCCCAGTTGTTTGGCCAGCTCCCGCGAGACCCAAACGGACATTTGCTGCTGAACTTGAGGGGTATTCAGCAACCAAATGAGCCCTAAGTATGTGATTAACACAACGCTCAGCACCCAACGTACTATTTTCTTTAATCTTCTAATAAGCGATTGTTTTTTTAATTCAGCCTACAAAAATATGAAATAAAACAGTAACAATCAGCTTTTGGCAACAAAATATTTCTGAAAAATGGGATCAGTCCGAAAAGTCGGCAGGGCAACCGCACCAAAATTATTGCAGATTAAAAAAGAATCCGTATCTTTAGGGCATGAATACATTCCCTTATTTT
>CALUOU010000110.1 GCA_944322335.1 uncultured Bacteroides sp. | reverse complement strand
GGCACGCGTTTTTTGTCTGTCCGGAAAGCGTCGGCTCCTGTCCGGTCATCCCGGTCTCTTATCCCTCCTTATTATATATAGTGCCGCAGACGTGTAACCGTTACACGCTGGCCATTGGTCTTAATCATTAATAAGAGCCGTCAATTATACAAGAACCTCCTTCTCCCTTCTTCTATGTGTTTGCAGTATGCTTTCACAATCATTTGAATGACGGGATTGGCATAAGAATGCATTATTTATGCTAAAGCGAAACGAAATTGTCATTCTTCAGAGCAGATTTGAAACTTAATAATTAAAAGTGTTTAAATTTAAGTAGATTGTAATCATTTTATTTACTATATCAAACTTTATTTGTACCTTTACCGCTGTTTAAAAAAAGAGGTCTGGTGTTTATAAGACACTTTTAGGGCTTTTACAACAGAATCTGTAAGTAGAGATTTTAAAAAACGACATGAAGACAACTTTAATTACGGTAAATAGTGACTATTATATAGATGCTTCGGCGAATGTTCATATAGCCGCTTTGAGACTTTCTCCTTTTAGCTTTTCTAGCCTTTCCGGAATAGGGAAGGGAAGGAATGGATGGATTGAAGTTGGAAGTGTTGCTTCCTACTTGAATCAGATTTAGAAGGAGAGGTTCTTTTTTTTATGCTTATTCTTAACATTTTATACTAACAACTAAATTTTTTAATCATGGGAACTACTCAAAAGAATGCCGCTAATGGCAAAAAATCCTCCGGTTTTAAAGGTATCAAATCTGCAGGCTGGGTAATCGTTGTTTGTTTTGTAATTGCAGTATGTATTTACAAACTCGTATTGGGCAATCCGGACAACTTCGTAAATGGCGACCCCAACAACCATCCTATCAATGGTAACTTCTTGGGAACTATTTATAAAGGTGGTGTCATCGTGCCTGTGATCCAGACCCTGTTGCTTACTGTAATCGCATTGAGCATTGAACGCTTTTTCGCACTCCGTGCCGCTTTCGGCAGAGGCTCTCTGTCTAAATTCGTTGCCAACATCAAGGCCGCTCTCTCTGCCGGTGATATGGTTAAGGCTCAGGAAATCTGTGACAAGCAACGCGGTTCTGTGGCAAACGTTGTAGGCGCTACACTGAAGACTTATAACGAAATGGAAAATGCCACAGCTCTGGACAAGGATCAAAAGCAACTTGCAATTCAGAAGACATTGGAAGAAGCTACCGCGCTGGAAATGCCTATGCTGCAAGAAAACTTGCCTATCTTGGCAACCATCACTACACTGGGTACTTTGATGGGTCTGCTCGGTACAGTTATCGGTATGATCCGTTCGTTCGCCGCTTTGGCTGCTGGTGGTTCTGCTGACTCTATGGCTCTGTCACAAGGTATCTCTGAGGCCTTGATCAATACGGCATTCGGTATCTTGACTGGTGCGTTGGCTGTTATCTCCTATAACTACTATACGAACAAGATTGATAAGTTGACATATAGCCTCGATGAGGTTGGCTTCTCTATCGTACAGACTTTTGCCGCTACTCATAAGTAATAATTGACTATTGGGCAATTGATGAAGAGGGGCTTGAATAAGTTCATCCGTTGATCATCAAATGAATTCTCAATTTTAGTTTCAATTTTTAATTGATTAATCAGTATGAGTAGAGCGAAAATCAAAAAGAAAAGTACGTTCATCGACATGACGGCGATGAGTGACGTGACGGTGCTGTTGCTTACTTTCTTTATGTTGACCTCTACGTTCGTAAAGAAGGAGCCAGTGCAGGTTACTACGCCGGCATCCGTTTCCGAAATTAAGATTCCGGAGACGAATATCCTCCAGATTCTTGTTGATCCGGAAGGAAAGGTGTTTATGAGTCTGGATAAGCAAGCTGACATGTGCGCAGTTCTGGAAGCTATGGGACAAGAGTACGGCGTTACTTTCACCCAGCAGGAAATCAATACTTTCATGGTCGCTCCTACCTTTGGAGTTCCAATGAATGTGATGAAACAGTTCCTGAACTTGCCGCAAGAAAAGCAGGATGCTGAGTTGAAGAATCTGGGTATTCCTTGTGACAGCGTGGACAATCAGTTCAAGGCTTGGGTGCGCAACGCACGCGCCACTAACAAGGATTTGCGTATCGCCATCAAGGCCGATGCCAAAACCCCTTATTCTGTGATAAAGAATGTAATGAACTCCCTTCAGGACTTGAGAGAGAACCGGTATAACCTGATTACCTCTCTGAAAGCCACTGAAGAATAATAGAAAGGATTTTATATGGCTGAAGTAACAGAAAGCGGCACCGGTAAAGGAAAAAGCAAACAGAAAAAAATGACTGTCCGTGTGGACTTTACGCCCATGGTGGACATGAACATGTTGCTGATCACTTTCTTTATGCTGTGTACCACGTTGAGCAAGCCTCAAACAATGGAGATCAGCATGCCGAGTAATGATAAGAACATCACTGAAGAACAGCAGTCGAAGGTTAAGGCTTCCGAGGCTATCACCCTCTTGCTGGCAGGCGATAACAAGCTGTATTATTACGAAGGAGAGCCTAACTATCGGGACTATACCTCATTGAAGGAAACGGCTTACGGTAAGGATGGTCTGCGTGACATGCTCTTGCGACGCAATAGGGCAGCTGTGCTTGCGGTGAATGAACTCAAGCAACAAAAACTGGAACTTAAAATATCAGAGGACGAGTTTAAGGACAAGGTTTCTGAGATAAAGAGCGGCAAGGGTACGCCTACCGTCATTATCAAAGCGACCGATGATGCCACTTACACGAATCTGATTGACGCTCTCGATGAAATGCAGATATGTAATATAGGTAAGTATGTGATCACAGACATCGCCGAGGCTGACGAGTTCTTGATGGAGAACTATGAGAAGAAGGGCGAACTGTCTGCCAATATTGCCGACTAATGTGTAACACCTAAAAACAGAAGAGAATATGTCTAAGATTGATTTAACATCTCGCGAATGGTGTGATATGATATTTGAAGGCAAAAACAAAGCATACGGTGCCTATAGCATGCGTGCTAATTTTGCCAAACGTTTGAGTTTTTCTGTTGTGATGGTTGCCATCATCGCTTTGGTGGGATTCAGTATCCCGACTTTGATCAAGATGGCCACTCCGAAGCAGAGAGAAGTGGTGACGGAAGTCACGACTCTTTCCCAATTGGACGAACCGGAAGTAAAACAGGAAGAAATCAAGAAAGTGGAACCCGTTGCTCCACCGCCTCCCGCTCTGAAGAGTTCTATCAAGTTTACGGCTCCTGTCATCAAGAAGGATGAAGAGGTAAACGAAGAGGATGAAATCAAGAGCCAGGAAGAGCTGACGGAGAGCAAGGTGACTATCTCTATTGCCGATGTAAAGGGTACTGACGAAGAGCATGGCCAGGACATCGCTGACTTGCAGCAGATCGTGACTCAGGCTCCTGTAGAGGAAGAGAAGGTATTCGATATGGTAGAGCAGATGCCTCAATTCCCTGGTGGCGCTACAGAAATGATGAAGTTCATCCAGGAGAATCTGCACTATCCGACTATCGCTCAGGAAAACGGTACTCAGGGACGTGTGGTTTGCCAGTTTGTGGTAGGTCCGGATGGAAGCATTCGTGACGTAGTCGTTGCGAGAAGTGTTGACCCCTACCTCGACAAGGAAGCTGTGCGTGTGATCCAATCCATGCCTAAATGGATCCCTGGCAAGCAGAATGGTAAGGCTGTGTCCGTAAAGTTCACGGTGCCCATTATGTTTAGATTGAACTAATAATTAAATGAATAAGGTAAGGCGATGAAACAGTTTCATTTCATAGGTGTGTGTGTGTTGGCTTTCTTGATAAGCAGTTGTCAGAGCAAGCCGAAAGACGGAAGACTCGACACTTTTAATTCCGGTGTGGTTCAGATCGCAGCCGATCAAAGCTTCGAGCCGATTATACAGGAAGAGATAGATGTCTTTGAAAGTCTGACACCTATGGCAGGAATTGTTCCTCGCTATGTGACGGAGGTAGAAGCCGTCAACCTTCTGCTAAAAGACAGCTTGCGACTGGCCATAACCAGCCGCAGGCTGACTCCGGCAGAATTGGAGTCGTTTCACAGCCGGAGATTCCAGCCGCGTGAAATAAAAATCGCTACGGACGGATTGGCGTTGATCACTAATCTGAATAATCCGGACACGTTGATTACTGTTAACGATATTCGGCGCATCCTCACGGGCGAAGTGAAGAGTTGGAAGGAAATCTATCCTAAATCGCGCTTGAAGGATATCGTAGTGGTGTTTGACAACAAAAACTCCAGTACCGTGCGCTTTGCCATCGATTCCATCTGTAAGGGGCAGGACTTGTACGCTGAGCAGGTGAAAGCAATGACAACCAATCAGGAGGTCATCAATTATGTGACTCAGACTGAAAATGCCATAGGTATTATTGGTGTGAACTGGCTGAGTGACAAGAATGACAGTACGGGGCTGTCCTTCAATAAAGAGGTGCATGTGATGGCCGTCAGTGCGGCCGATAAGGCGACTGTGGAAAACAGTTTCAAGCCTTATCAGTATTATTTATACTATGAAGATTATCCATTGGCACGTACTATTTATGCCTTGTTAAACGATCCACGGAACGGACTTTCGTGGGGATTTTCCTCTTTCCTCGCTTCCGACCGGGGACAGAGAATCATTCTGAAGTCGGGATTGCTGCCCGCCACACAGCCTGTGCGGATAGTGAGAGTAAAAGAAGAATAATTCAAAAATAAAATAAATTAGAGAAGCAATATGAAATGTAAGTTATTAATTTGTGTAGGCGCTATGTTCTTGGCAACTTCGGTGGCAGCTCAAGACAATGTGCCTGAGTGGCAGGCAGGTGTCGACAACATCAAGACACTGGTTAAAACAAATCTGGAAGACGCGGTGGATGCTGCCGATGATCTGACAAAAGGCAAGAATAAGAAGAATGTTGATCTGATTCTGGCTGTGGCAAAGGTGTTCTTTGATGCGGGCAAGATGGAAGAGACTGAAGACTTTTTGGCTAAAGCTAAGAAGGCTGACAACAAGGATCCGCGTATCTCGACTATGGAAGGTGACATAGCTCTGTCACGTGAGGATGTGGGCAAAGCTTGCCAATTGTATGAACAAGCTATTTACTTTGACAATAAATGTGTGGAAGCATATCTGAAATATGCCAATGCGTATAAGGGAGCGAGCCCTTCATTGTCCATCGCAAAGCTCAATGAGCTGAAGCAGATCATGCCTGATTGTGTGGAGGCTGACAAGGCTTTGGCCAGCATCTATTATTCTACCAACCAGTTTGGCAAGGCTACCGAGGCATACGCTGCTTTCATTGATACGCCCGCTGCTACGGAAGCTGACATTCTGAACTATGCGTTTGCGCTGTTCTTGAATCATGATTTTGAGAAATCGTTAGCGATCGCGCAGAAAGGTATAGCTCAAAACAGCCGTCATGCTGCTTTCAACCGTCTGGCTATGTACAATTATACAGATATGAAGCGCTATGCTGAAGCTGAACAGGCTGCGAACGCATTCTTCAACGAAACTGATAATGCAGAGTTCTCTTATTTGGACTATCGTTATCATGGTGCGTTGCTGGCTGCCTTGAAGAAATATGATCTGGCCATTGTGGAATATGGCAAGGCTTTGGAAAAGGACAGCACACAGTATGATCTTTATCGTGAGATTTCTGATGCTTACGAACATCTGGATAAATATACTGAGGCCATCGCGGCTTATCAGTTGTATGTAGATTCCTTGGCTCCTGAAAAGAGAACGTTGGAAAACACCTATCAGTTCGGCCGTCTGTATTATGCGGAAGGCACTTCCACCGACTCTGTAGCAGTAACGCCCGAAATGCGTGCCGATGCGTTGCAGAAGGCTGACTCCATCTTCGGGGTGGTTGCGGAAATGGCTCCTGACAGTTATTTAGGCAACATGTGGCGTGCGCGCACTAACTCAGCAAGAGACCCGGAAACGACCGAAGGTTTGGCTAAGCCTTATTATGAGAAGGTGTTGGAAATGCTGTTGGCAAAGAATGATCCGAGATATAACGCCGTTTTGGTCGAGTGTTATAAATACTTGGGGTATTATTATTTGTTGCTGAGTGAATATGAAACTTCTAAGGAGTATTGGAATAAAATCTTGGCTATCGACCCGAATGATGCCATTGCTAAACGTGCATTAGAGGGTATCAAATAGCAGTAATTTTAGTTGTTTGTCGTATGGAGGAGCGGAGAGTGATCTTAGCTCCTCTTTTTATTATGCATAATACTGCAAAAAAAGAGGCCGGTTTGTATATCCTTTCAGAAATAATCCCTAATTTTGCGTCGTATTAGAATAAATATGCAGTTATGAGTACGAAAACCGAGCGGTTAGATACAATAAAGATCATCATTTCGAGTCAGGAGATCAGTTCTCAGGAAGAGCTTTTGCAGGCATTGGCCCGCGAAGGCTTTGAGTTGACACAGGCTACCTTGTCGCGTGATCTCAAACAGTTGCAGGTGGCCAAGGCTGCCAATGCGGCTGGCAAATATGTATATGTCTTGCCCAATGACATTATGTATAAGCGTTCGCGTGTGTATGATGCCAGTGAGATGCTGGTGAACAACGGCTTTGTCTCTCTCCATTTTTCGGGAAACATTGCGGTGATCCGAACTCGTCCGGGCTATGCCAGCAGCATGGCATACGACATAGACAACCGCGAATGCGAGGCGATACTTGGGACAATAGCAGGGGATGACACCATCATGCTGGTGGTGAAAGAAGATGTGTCGCACGAAGAGGTGAGGCGGTATCTCTCTGACATTATTCCGAATATTGCCTGACGGCATAAGGGGAAAGCAATGGAATTTAGAATCAGTTAAAAATCAAAAGAAAATAGAAATGGATTTGAATGAAATTGATGTGATGGTGGCAGATGCCTCACATGAAGTGTATGTCGATAAAATATTGGATACAATCCGTGAAGCGGCTAAAGTCCGTGGAACGGGTATAGCGGAGCGCACGCATGAGTATGTAGCCACCAAGATGAAAGAAGGCAAAGCCATTATCGCTTTGTGTGGAGATGATTTTGCAGGATTCACTTATATCGAGAGCTGGGGGAACAAGCAGTATGTGGCCACTTCCGGTCTGATTGTCCATCCCAAATACAGGGGGCTTGGTTTGGCCAAACGCATCAAGCAGGCTTCTTTCCGTCTGGCAAGGCTGCGCTGGCCTAAAGCTAAGCTGTTCAGTCTGACCAGCGGCGCGGCTGTGATGAAAATGAACACCGAGCTGGGCTATGTGCCGGTCACGTTCAACGAGCTGACGGATGACGATGCTTTCTGGAAAGGTTGTGAGGGCTGTGTCAACCACGACATTCTGGTGGCCAAGAACCGTAAGTTCTGCATTTGCACAGCCATGCTTTACGATCCGGCCTTGCATCAAGAAGACACGATTTGAAGAAAACAGAAAAAATAATCCTTGTTAGCTATGGAACAGAAAAAGAAAAAAGTTGTAGTCGCATTCAGCGGCGGGTTGGATACTTCGTTTACGGTGATGTATCTGACGAAAGAAAAAGGATATGACGTTTATGCTGCCTGTGCCAATACCGGCGGATTCAGTGCCGAACAGCTCAAGACAAACGAAGAGAATGCTTACAAGCTGGGGGCCGTGAAATATGTGACCTTGGATGTGACACGCGAGTATTATGAGAAATCGTTGAAATATATGATTTATGGCAATGTGTTGCGTGGCGGCACTTATCCCATCTCTGTCAGCTCCGAGCGCATTTTTCAGGCATTGGCCATTGCACGTTATGCGAACGAAATCGGCGCGGATGCCATCGCGCATGGCTCCACTGGCGCAGGCAATGACCAGGTGCGTTTTGACATGACGTTCTTGGTGATGGCTCCGGGGGTGGAAATCATCACTTTGACCCGTGACATGGCTTTGAGCCGCCAGGAAGAGATCGACTATCTGAATAAGCATGGGTTTGCGGCAGATTTCGCGAAATTGAAGTACTCCTACAATGTCGGCATCTGGGGTACCAGCATCTGCGGCGGTGAGATTCTGGATTCTGCACAAGGATTGCCTGAATCGGCTTACCTGAAACATTGCGTTAAGGAAGGCACGGAGCAATTGCGTCTCACCTTTGAACAGGGCGAGTTGAAGGCCGTGAATGGCGAACGTATTGACGACCCTATCAAGGCCATTCAGAAAGTGGAGGAGATTGGCGCGGCCTATGCTGTCGGCAGGGACATGCATGTGGGCGACACCATCATCGGCATCAAGGGCCGTGTGGGGTTTGAGGCCGCCGCTCCCATGCTGATCATAGGCGCACACCGTTTCCTGGAGAAGTACACGCTGAGTAAATGGCAGCAGTACTGGAAAGACCAAGTGGCCAACTGGTATGGAATGTTCTTGCACGAAAGCCAGTATCTGGAGCCTGTGATGAGAGACATTGAGGCTATGCTGACATCTTCGCAGCGTCATGTCAATGGCACTGCCATTCTGGAGCTGCGCCCGTTGGGATTCCACACGGTAGGCGTGGAAAGCGAAGATGATCTGGTTAAAAACAAGTTGGGCGAATACGGCGAAATGCAGAAAGGCTGGACTGCTGAAGATGCCAAGGGTTTCATCAAGGTGCTGTCAACTCCGCTTCGTGCCTACTATGCCGGCCATAACGATGAGCTGAACAACATTTAAGGCTGCATTATGGATGAAATAAAAAAACTTCGGCGCTCTATGGACGACCGTAAGATTGGAGGTGTGTGCGCGGGACTGGGCAAGTTTTTCGACATTGATCCTACCGCTATCCGGGTGGGATTTGCGGTGCTGACCGTATTCACTCTTTTTACGGGAATCATCATTTATCTGGTGATGTGGATGATTATTCCTTCTGAAACCTTCAGTGATTTCCGGAAATAGTGTGCGAAGCTTTCAACCTAAAATAATAGAACAACCATCAGTATGATTAGAATAGGAATCATAGGCGGTGCGGGTTACACTGCCGGCGAACTTATCCGTTTGCTTATCAACCATCCAGAGGCCGAGATCGTTTTCGTCAACAGCGGCAGCAATGCCGGCAATAAGATTACCGACGTGCATGAGGGACTGTATGGCGAGACCGGTCTGGTGTTTACAGACCAATTGCCGTTGGACACGATCGACTGTCTCTTTTTCTGCACGGCTCATGGGGACACGCGCAAGTTTATGGAAAGCCATGACCTGCCGGAAGGGCTGAAGGTGATAGACCTCTC
>CALUOU010000109.1 GCA_944322335.1 uncultured Bacteroides sp. | reverse complement strand
GGAAGCTATGGTACAGATTGCATTCATACAAATCATGCTTAACAAATTTATCGAATGAAATCAAAACAGCTTCTAAAAATCAAAGCTCTTAGTTCTTTATCGAAATAGTAAAGGTTTATGGCATTCTCAAAGGTGCTATTAGGCTTGAATGTGTGATTTTCCTTGTCTTGCTCCATTGGCCGCAGATAGTTAGCCAAACGGAAATAGCTAATGATTCGTAGTTGTTCTAATGTTTGTCTTTCGTTTTTGATTATCAATCCACGCTCTTTCAGCATTTGTATCTGTTGTGGATAATCTATCGGCTGTTTCGTGTATTCCATAAACCTATATAAAGTAAAAGTTCCGCCCTGGTACGCTGTTCTATGGGAAGCGTGGCGGAATCTGTTGCTGCAAAGATACACTTAAACTGCTGAACTCCCAAATAATCAGCAGAAAACTTTGTGATTATCCATCTTCTTTGTACTTTTGCAAGTATAAATAGGTTCTTTGAAAGACTTATTTGAGTGATAATTAACGTGATGAGAGGATTGTGCCGTTGGCGTTTCACCGCTTTTCATGGCGAAATAGCTGTCCCCGAAATCACACAGTATTAACGGATGTCATTGATAACCACGAAGGAATACATACTTCAACGAAGAGGAGTATTAAGCCGCAGATCGGCGTAGAGTATTAAAAAAACGAATTTATAGTGAGACAGAATCGGTTCGCAAGAATGTAGAGGACGCTTTATCGCGTTTCCTCTCCAGTAGCCCATTTGGAAGCATGGTTGGCTTCCTGTAAGCGGATGATTTGCAGGCGATCTTTGTTTGACTGTAGCCAGACAACGGAAGTGGGGATTCTCTGAGTCTCCACTTTTTTGTTCTTTGGCATGGAAGGGTATTCCTGCAAATGCCAAGAGCGCGGAGCGATCCGGATGAGAGTGCGATATTGGGGAAAAACAAGAAAATAACGATAGAAGATGATAGAAAGAACAGAGCGTCCTTTGCCGGCCTTGAGGCCGAGAGACTTGCCTGCCGCATGCAGGGAGGCGGTGGAATCATTGTTGAAAGAAGTGTATGGATATGAACAGTTTCGTGACCTGGAGATTTACGATGATCTGTTTAAGGGAAAAGAGAAGCTCAGCATCTCGCAAGGGCAGCTTATCGAACACGTCATCCGCGAGGCCGAGAAAGGATGGAAGGGGGCGGAAGATGTCAGCAACATTCTGCTGACGGCTCCCACCGGTTCGGGCAAGTCGTTGCTGTTCCAGCTGCCGGCCATTTATTTGGGGCGCGAATACGGCCTGCTGACCATTGTGGTCTCGCCTCTGAAAGCCTTGATAGTGGATCAGGTGGAAAGCCTGCAGGAGATCGGATACAGCCGTGTGGCTTACGCCTCGTCCGATTTGTCGCCGGAACAGAAGGCCGAGGTTTACCGCCAGGTCAGGGACGGAGAGACCGATCTGTTTTATTTGTCTCCCGAATTGCTCCTTTCTTATGACATCCGCCATTTTGCGGGCGACCGACGTATTGGCATGGTGGTTGTGGACGAGGCCCACACCGTGACCACATGGGGCAAGGAATTCCGGGTGGACTATTGGTTTCTGGGGCGTTACCTGCACGGTCTGCAGCAGAGCTTGGGATATACCTTTCCCCTGTTTGCGCTGACCGCTACGGCCGTATGGAATCCCAGAGGTGACAACGACATGGTGTTTGAGACTATCCGCTCCTTGCAGATGGAGCCTTGCGTTCTCTATGTAGGTACCGTGAAACGCCGCAACATCGGGTTCGACATCCGGCAGATGGAGACAGAAGCTGACGAGACTTATGACAAAGCCAAGCAGCGGGTGATCTCGGCGCGGGTGGACGGCTACCTGGAGAGCCATAAGACCCTGCTGTATTACCCCTTTGCCGGAGGCATTGACATGCGCATCAAGTCGTGGGTGAGATCCACAGACTGGAAGCTGGTGGCATCCTATTATGGAAAGAAAGACAAGGTTCAGAAGGCGGCGATTGTGCAGGAGTTCCGGGAAGGGACCAAACGTCTGATCATGGCCACCAAGGCGTTCGGCATGGGGGTGGACATCAGCGATATAGACCGGGTGTATCATGTGGCTCCCTCCAGCACATTCGTTGACTACATTCAGGAGATAGGGCGTGCGGCCCGCGACCCCGAAGTCCAGGGCATAGCAGCGACAGACTTCCACGAACGGGATTTCTACTATATGAAACGGCTTCACCAGACTGGAAACATCGCCCAAGAGCAAGTGGCTCTCATCCTTCGCAAACTGATGGAAGTGTATTGCATGAAAGGGAAGCGGCCTGAGATGTTGGTCTCGCTGTCAGACTTTGAGTTTGTGGTGAAGCTGCCGCGTGCCAAAAGCAAGCTGGACTATGAAGCCGACCTGGGACAGTTTATCAAGACCGCCCTGCTGTGGCTGGAAGAAGACCTGGCCCGGAGATATGGCCGTCATCTGTTGGAAGTCTGTCCTCAGAACCTGCTGGCGGAAGGATATGTGCAGGATAAGACGGGAGACGCCTTTGCCCGTGAGTTCAGCGACTTCCTGACTCCCGTTGAAGGCGGGGAGAATGTCTATCAGGTGCAGTTGGAGAGATTGTGGGAAGCCCGTTTCCCGGAATTGGGCTACAAGGAGTTCAAGCAGAAATTGAGCGGCGGCACGCTGTGGGAAGGTTCGCGCGCCGTGTCGGTGGGCAAGCATGAGATCTTGCTCAAAGAAGACGCTGCCGTCATCCGCAAGCGGATGGATGCCTTGTTTGACAGCCTTAAGAAACTGTTCTACGACAAACTGAGGAAAACCAAAGGCCGCTTTGACGAGGAAGAGTTGCGGGCCATCTTTGCCGAACACGAAATGGATGTCCGTTCCGCCAAACGTTTCATCGGAGCGCTGCTCGAATCGCGCACCGAGGAGGGGCGCAGTGTGAGCTACATCAGCAGTGTGAAGAAGAAAGACTCCAACGAATTGTCGTTCACGGTGACCAAGGGGTTTGATCTGTTGCTTTCCCGCTATCAGAAGCTGTTCGCCCAGCGCATTGCGGGCAAGAAGGGGGATCGGCTGGTCTATTACTGCACGCCTTATTCTGACCTGAATATGCTGCTTAACCTGCTTTCCATGTTCGACTGCTTGTCTTTCTCTGTGGAAGGAGGCGGAACGCCCTGTGTCTTGGTGCGTTTCGATGAGGCGGACACTCTGTTGGAGCTGGCCAATGCGGCGGACTACCGCAACTTGATCTTGGACACCAACGAGCAGATCTTCGAGGAGCAGATAGCCCTTTTCACATTCTTCTTTGGAACGCCGTTGAGCGACGAGTCGCGCTGGAATTTCATCGAGGACTATTTCACTGGCATGGAGGTGGATGCTTTGATCAAGAAATATAAAGGTTAAAACATATGTTTCAGCAAAGGCGCATTGTCGCATGCGTCTCTGCTGAAACCAGTCCCATGCTTTTATTCATGCTGCCTGGGCAGTTGGCTGGATACATAGATCAGCGCGTCGCGCAGGGCAGGATGCCAGTAGTTCCAGTCATGTCCCCCGGCTTTTATGCGGAGTTCGTAAGGAATCTGTTTTTGGCGGAGCGCGGCGATCAGGTCGATGTTGGCGTCATAGGTGAAGTCTTTGTCTCCACAGTCGATGAACCAGCGCACGGTGCGCCATGCCTTAACGTCTGCATCGCTGCCATTGCTGAAGGTCAGGATGGGGTTGTGGTCATCCACCAGTTGCTGGCGCCAAGGTGCGGACGGATCGTCTTTCAGGAATTCCAGGTATTGGCTGCGCAAATAGCTGCTCATTCCATAGACCACGTTGAAGAGATCCGGATGGCGCACGCCGTACACCACCGATGCGCCTCCTCCCATGGAATATCCGGCTACGGAACGGTAGGCTTTTCCTTTTTTCACGCGGTAGGCACTTTCGATGTAAGGCATGAATTCCTGGAAGAAAAAGTCCTCATACTTCCAGTGGCCAGCGTTGAACCAGATCATGTTGTTTTTGTTGGCTTCCGGACAGGCGATGATCATTTTCTCCATGGCGCCGCAAGCGATCAGGCTGTCTGCCAGGTGTGAAAGTCCTCCTTGCGTTTCCCAGTCGGAGTTGGCACAGTTGCCGCCGTGCAGCAGATAGAGCACCGGATAGGTCTGTGTGGTGTCGGTGTCATAGCCTTCAGGCAAGTAAAGGGTATATTCGCGTTCGGTGATTCCTTGCAGGAGTTTGCAGGGCATAGTCTTGAAGAAAACTTGGCCGCCGGCCCGGAGAGCGGGACAGCAGAGGCATGCCATCAGGCAAAGGGTGATCAGATGCTTCATTGGTGCGTTTGTCTTTAAATGGTTTACAGATAAAAATATAGTGCCCTGAAGTCAGAGCTTTCCCGCAAATATAGATATAATCTGCGGGATTCTACACCGGCAGGATAAAGAAAATGCTTTTTTATTCTCCGAAATCCAGCTCCATCTGTTTGTCTCCTCCCAGCAGGTTGAACGAGAGGCGGTGATAGGGCGTTGTGCCGTGTGCGGCGATGGCGGCGCGGTGTGCGGAAGTGGGGTAGCCTTTGTTTCTGTCCCATCCGTATGCGGGGTATTGGGCGTGGAGTTTTCGCATGTAGTCGTCCCGGTAGGTCTTGGCCAGAATGGAGGCGGCGGCGATGGAGAGATACTTGCCGTCGCCTTTCACGATGGTGGTATGGGGAATGCCCGGATAGGGGCGGAAGCGGTTGCCGTCGATGAGCAGGTGCTGGGGGCGTATTCTCAGTCCGTCTATGGCACGGTGCATGGCCAAGAAAGAGGCGTTGAGGATGTTGATGCGGTCAATCTCTTCGGGAGAGACCGTTCCCACAGCCCATGCCACGGCCTCGCGCTCAATGACGGGGCGCAAGGCGTAACGCTGATGTTCGGTGAGCTGCTTGGAGTCGTTCAGCTGTTCGTTCCGGAAGTCTGGCGGAAGTATGACGGCAGCGGCATAGACAGCACCTGCCAGGCAACCGCGTCCGGCTTCGTCGCATCCTGCTTCGGGAATGCCTTGATGATGGAATGGCAGCAACATGGGAGCGGATGGATCAGTGAGTGTTCAGCCGATGGAAGGTCATCTCTTCATAATAGGTGTAATCTTCCGTCCGTTCGGAGCTTTCGACCACCATTTCCGAGTCGTTTATGCTGACGATGATGCCGGTCGAAGTCTCGCCGTCGCAGGACACGGTGAGTGTGTTCTTATCGTCCAGCCGCCAGATGAACGGTTCTCCACCGGAAAGGCCGGTCCCGTCGGCATTCAGTTCGATGTGTGTGCCATGGCTTATGCTTGTGTCCCACTCGCTTTTTTCGCCTGTGGCCGCATTGATCTCATAGCCCATGGTGTGCGTCATCTGCCATGTGCCTGTCACGTCGCGATGGTCTACCTCGTCATCGTCACACGACGCGAACCCTATGCATATTGTCCATACGCATGCTAATAAAGATAAGACTTTCCATGCTTTCATGATCGTATTCTTTTTTGAGCGTGTAAAGGTACGCATTTCTTTCGGCAATGCCATCTATTTCTTTAAAAAAATAGAATTATTGCCCAGTATTGCCTATCTTTGTGCCACAATTATTTAAATAAAGATAAAAAAGTCTATGTTTATTGTCATTCTTTTGATGGGTTGTGGCGTCGCTTTGGGGGTCGTCTTGCGTGGCCATTGTCTGAAGGGTGTCCATCGGGCTGTCACCGGGCTGATCTGGCTGTTGCTGTTCCTTTTGGGTGTGGAAGTGGGAAGCGATGAGCGCATCGTGAGAGGTCTGCACACTTTGGGCGCAGAGGCTTTGCTCTTGGCGGCAGGCGGGACGTTGGGCAGTGTGGCGGCGGCCTGGCTCTTGTGGAAAAGCGTGCGGCGGAAAGGGGGAGCGGCATGAAAGGCAGCCTTGTCATTGTGGGATTCTTTGCCTTGGGGGCAGGGTGCGGGCTGGCTGGAGTCTTGCCAGACTTGTCGCAGACGCGGCTTAGTTTTTATGCGCTTTGTGCGCTGATGTTTTGTGTCGGGATAGGAGTGGGCAGCGATCCGCAGACGCTTCGCAGTTTTCGCAGCCTTTCTCCCCGTCTGCTGATGTTGCCGTTAGGGACGCTGGTGGGGACACTGGCGGGAACGGCTGCCGTAGGCTTGTTGCTGCGGCATCGCCTGCTGACAGACAGTCTGGCTGTGGGAGCAGGTTTCGGCTATTATTCGCTTTCCAGCATTTTCATCACCGAGTATAGAGGGGCGGAGCTGGGGACGGTCGCTTTGCTGGCCAACATATGTCGGGAGATACTGACGCTGCTGTCGGCTCCCTTGCTGGCGCGGTGGTTCGGGCCGTTGGCCCCTATTTCCGCCGGTGGCGCGACGACCATGGATACCACCTTGCCCGTCATCGCGCAGGTGTCCGGGCAGCGGTTTGTCATCGTTTCCATCTACCATGGTTTTTTAATGGATTTCAGTGTGCCGTTTCTGGTGACGCTGTTTTGCTCCCTGTAGAGGCTGGAGTCGGAACAGGGGAAAGACAGGAATGGAGGACGCTCTCCTTGCCCTTGCCGGGAGAGTCCTCCATTCCTTTCACTTCCTTTCATGTCTGCTCATTCAGAAGAGGCTCCACGACACGGTCAGGCCAGCCATGACAATGGCCACCATGCTCATCAGTTTGATGAGGATGTTCAGGCTGGGGCCGGAGGTGTCTTTGAAGGGGTCGCCCACGGTGTCGCCCACAACGGTGGCCTTGTGCACGTCGCTGCCTTTGCCGCCGAAGTTGCCTTCTTCCACATATTTTTTCGCGTTGTCCCATGCGCCGCCCGCATTGGCCATGAAGATGGCCAGCACGAAGCCGCTGCTCAGGCCGCCGATCAGCAGTCCCAGCACGCCTGCCACTCCGAACACGATGCCCGTCAGCACCGGAGCGATGATGGCCAGAAGCGACGGAACCACCATCTCGTGCTGCGCTCCCTTGGTAGAGATGGCCACACAGCGCTCATAGTCCGGCTCAGCCTCTCCTGTCAGGATGCCTTTGATCTCGCGGAACTGGCGGCGCACTTCGTCCACCATGCGCGCGGCTGCACGTCCCACGGCATTCATGGTCAGGCCGCAGAACAGGAAGGCCATCATCGAGCCGATGAAGATGCCTGCCAGCACTTTGGGGTTCATCAGGTTGACATCATAGTGGTACATAAAGTCGAAGAACGTGGCGTCTTGCACCTTCACCGTCGCTCCGCCGCCCACGTTGAGCAGCGTCTCGCCGATGCGCGTCAGGCCGATGCGGATTTCCTCGATGTAGGAGGCCAGCAGGGCCAGTCCCGTCAGGGCGGCCGAACCGATGGCGAAGCCTTTGCCTGTGGCTGCCGTCGTGTTGCCCAAGGAGTCGAGCGCGTCGGTGCGGCGGCGCACTTCGTCGCCCAGGCCAGACATTTCGGCGTTGCCGCCCGCGTTGTCGGCGATCGGCCCGTAAGCGTCTGTAGCCAGCGTGATGCCCAATGTGGAGAGCATGCCCACGGCGGCGATGCCGATGCCGTAAAGCCCCATGGCTACGTTGCTGAAGTCAAATCCTGCCGCAAACAAGTAGGCGGCGATGACCCCGACGACAACGGCTATCACCGGAATGGCTGTGGAAAGCATTCCCAGACCGATTCCGGAGATGATGACTGTGGCCGGCCCTGTCTTGCCGCTTGCGCTCAGCTTGCGGGTCGGCTTGTACGATTGGGAAGTGTAATACTCCGTAGAGCGTCCGATGATGACACCCACCAGCAGGCCCACTACCACGGCCACGGCCACACCCAGCCAGTTTTCCAGATCCAGCATCCACAGGATGAAGAAGGTGGCCACGACGATCAGCGCCGAGCTGAGGTTCGTGCCGAGGCCCAAGGCGGAGAGCAGGCTTTTCATCGAAGCGTTTTCCTGAGTGCGCACGGCAAAAATGCCGATGATGGAGAGCAGAATGCCCACCGCCGCGATCAGCATGGGAGCGATGACGGCTTTGTACTGCATCACCACGTCGCCGCTGTGCAGGAAGGCGGCCGCGCCCAGCGCCGCTGTAGACAGGATGGATCCGCAGTAGCTTTCATACAGGTCGGCACCCATGCCGGCCACGTCGCCCACGTTGTCGCCCACGTTGTCGGCGATGGTGGCGGGGTTGCGCGGGTCGTCTTCGGGGATGCCCGCTTCCACCTTACCCACCAGGTCGGCGCCTACGTCGGCCGCTTTGGTATAGATGCCGCCGCCCACACGCGCGAACAGGGCCTGTGTGGAGGCGCCCATGCCGAAGGTCAGCATCGTGGTGGTGATGACACAAAGCTTGTTGGTGGGGGTCAGCAGGTCTTCGGGGATCACCGCGTTCAGCAGCAGATACCAGAAAGAGATGTCGAGCAGTCCCAGACCGACCACCACCAGCCCCATGACGGCGCCGCTGCGGAAAGCCACACGCAGGCCCGCGTTCAGCGAGTTCCGGGCGGCGTTGGCTGTGCGCGCCGAGGCATAGGTGGCGGTCTTCATGCCCAAAAAGCCCGAAAGGCCGGAGAAGAAACCGCCGGTCAGGAAGGCGACGGGCACCCAGTGGTTTTGCACGTTGAAGCCGTAGGCCATGACGGAGAAGAAGATGACCAGCCCCAGAAATACCAGTCCTACGATTTTGTACTGTTGTTTAAGATAAGACATGGCGCCTTTGCGGACAGCGGCGGCGATTTTAATCATTTGAGGGCTACCCTCACTCTCTTTCATCATCTGATGATGAAAATACCAGGCAAAGCATAGTGCCAGCACGGAAGCGGCCGGGACTATCCAAAACAGAATATGTTCCATGGCATGAATACAAATAAAATTAAGTCGTTAAATAAGTGTTTGAATAAAAAAGTCGGCTAAAAGTAGAGCTTTGGCTGGAAATAAGCAAGCGGAGAAAGCAATCTTTAATAGTTTATCACGTTTAATAAGCAAATATGCAAGAAGAGGACATGCCGTTTCTTGTCCGGCAGGCCCTCTTCCTGAAAGGCGGACGCAGACGCTGTCCTCAATCCGCCCATACCGCCGTGCCCGCAGCGGTCACCATCAGCATGCTTCCGCTGTCTCCTACGGTCTCATAGTCCAGATCCACGCCTATCACGGCGTTGGCGCCCAGCGAGCGGGCTTGTTCCTCCATTTCGCGCAAGGCGGTGTCTTTGGCTTTGCGCAACACTTTTTCATACGAGCCGCTGCGTCCGCCCACAAAGTCGCGGATGCTGGCAAACAGGTCGCGGAAAACGTTGGTGCCGATGATGGTCTCACCGGATACGATGCCATAGTAGCGGGTAATGCGCTTACCCTCGATGGTGTTGGTAGTGGTCAGTAACATTTCTTTTGGTTTTTCAGATTTTTGTTG
>CALUOU010000108.1 GCA_944322335.1 uncultured Bacteroides sp. | reverse complement strand
TCCGGACCATGTTCCCCAAATACCGGATGAGCGCTTACGTGGTGTATATCGCGGCGGGAAAAGCGTGCAAGGTATGGAAGGTCTGACAATGAAGCTGTAAACAGACATGTTCGCATGCCCCCCAAAATATATTATGTTATTTCCCGATAAATCTCTATATTTGCCGCCACGATCTGCAGTAAAAAGCAAGGCCGTGCAAATGGATAAGTTTATGAGCCTGTCAGTCTCTCCGTTTTTTTAATTGACGTAAAGCAGCAACTGATAAACTTGCAACTCAATAATCCGATAACTGAATACTTAGAAAAGATGGCAATGAAAGAATTTGTAATATCCGAGGCACAAGTGGAAACCGCAGTCCTGGTGGGACTGATTACCAAAACGCAGGATGAGCGCAAGACCAATGAATATCTCGACGAACTGGCTTTCCTGGCCGAAACAGCGGGAGCGAAAGTGGTGAAGCGGTTCACACAGAAACTGGATCAGGCCAACTCCGTGACCTACGTGGGCAAAGGAAAGCTGGACGAAATCAAAGCCTACATCCAGCATGAAGAAGAAGAGGAACGGGAGGTCGGCATGGTGATTTTCGACGACGAGCTTTCCGCCAAACAGATACGCAACATTGAGGCTGAGCTGAAAGTGAAAATCTTAGACCGCACCTCGCTCATCCTCGACATCTTCGCCATGCGCGCACAGACAGCCAACGCCAAGACGCAGGTGGAGCTGGCACAATATAAGTACATGCTGCCCCGCCTGCAACGCTTGTGGACACACTTGGAACGGCAAGGGGGCGGTTCCGGAGCTGGAGGAGGAAAAGGATCGGTGGGACTTCGCGGGCCGGGCGAGACCCAGCTGGAAATGGACCGCCGCATCATCCTCAACCGCATGGCTCTGCTGAAAGCACGCCTCGCGGAAATAGACAAACAAAAGTCCACACAACGCAAAAACCGGGGCAGACTGATCCGGGTAGCGTTGGTGGGATACACCAATGTGGGCAAATCCACCCTGATGAACCTGCTGGCCAAGAGTGAGGTGTTCGCTGAAAACAAACTGTTTGCCACACTTGACACCACCGTGCGCAAAGTCATCATCGACAACCTGCCCTTCCTGCTCTCAGACACGGTGGGATTTATCCGCAAACTGCCTACCGACCTGGTAGACTCCTTCAAATCCACCCTGGACGAGGTGCGCGAAGCCGACCTGTTACTGCACGTGGTGGACATCTCACACCCCGACTTTGAGGAGCAGATAGAAGTGGTGAACAAAACGCTGGCCGACATTGGAGCGGCCGGCAAGCCCATGATGATTGTGTTCAACAAGATTGACGCTTATACCTACGTGGAGAAAGCGCCCGACGACCTGACTCCGCGCACCAAGGAGAACATCTCCCTGGAAGAGCTGATGCGCACCTGGATGGCCCGCATGGATGACAACTGCATCTTCATCTCCGCCCGCGAAAAGGCCAACATTGAGGAACTGAAACGGGTGGTCTATCTGCGCGTCAAAGAACTGCATGTGCAGAAGTACCCCTACAACGATTTCCTCTACCAGACCTATGACGACATAGAAAATTAACCCTTAACCATTTATCACATGCGAAATCTAACAGAAAACGAAATACTCCAGCTGCAATCCCAATCCTGCTCAGCCGAAGACTGGAACAAAGTGCAAGTGGCGGAAGACTTTTCTACAGACTATGTCCATCATGCCCGTTTCTCCGGCCGCGTCAATCTGGGCGTGTTCCAGTCGGAGTTCGTCTTGCCGGGAGGCATCAGAAAACATGCCGGCCTGCGTCATGTCACCCTGCACAACGTCACTGTGGGCGACAATTGCCGCATCGAGAACATACAAAACTATATCGCCAACTATGAGATCGGACACGACACTTTCATTGAAAACGTAGACATCCTCCTGGTCGACGGCTTGTCCCGGTTTGGCAACGGCATAGAGATTTCCGTCCTGAACGAAACCGGAGGCCGGGAGGTGCCCATCAGCGACAAGCTCTCCGCCCATCAGGCATACATTATGGCTCTCTACCGCCACCGTCCCAAGCTGATTGCCCGAATGAAGGAAATCACCGACCGCTATGCAGACAAACACGCTTCCATCACCGGATCCATCGGCAGCTACGTCACCATCCTCAACACCGGCTCCATCCGCAATGTGCGCATCGGCGACCATTGCTTCATCTGCGGCACCAACCGGCTCTACAATGGCAGCATCAACAGCAATGCCGACGCGCCTGTACACATCGGGCACGGTGTGATCTGTGACGACTTCATCATCTCTTCCGGCTCGCACATCGATGACGGAGCCATGCTCTCACGCTGTTTTGTAGGCCAGTCCTGCAAGCTGGGACATAACTATTCGGCTTCCGACTCGCTCTTTTTCAGCAATTGCCAAGGAGAGAACGGCGAGGCTTGCGCCATCTTTGCCGGTCCCTTCACGGTGACTCACCACAAGTCCACCCTACTCATCGCCGGCATGTTCTCCTTCATGAACGCCGGTTCTGGCTCCAACCAAAGCAACCACATGTATAAATTAGGCCCCATCCACCAAGGAACATTGGAACGGGGCGCCAAGACCACGTCTGACTCCTACATCCTGTGGCCGGCACGCGTAGGAGCATTCTCACTGGTGATGGGACGCCATGTCACCCATTCCGACACCTCCAACCTGCCCTTCTCCTACCTGATCGAGCAGAACAACATGACCTATCTGGCTCCGGGGGTCAACCTGCGTAGCGTGGGTACCATCCGTGACGCGCAGAAATGGCCCAAACGGGACAAACGGACCGACCCCAACAAGCTGGACTTCATCAACTACAACCTGCTCAGCCCCTACACCGTGCAGAAGATGTTCAAGGGACGGGAAATCTTGCTGAACCTGCGCAATGCCAGCGGCGAGCTGTCAGACATTTACTCGTTCCACAGCACTAAGATCCGCAACTCAGCCCTGCGGAAAGGCATCAGCTTCTACGAAATCGCCATCCACAAATTTTTGGGCAATTCAGTCATCAAGCGATTGGAAATGATTCCTTTCCGGAACAATGAGGAAATCCGTGCCCGCCTGAAGCCAGACACCCCCATCGGAACAGGAGAATGGGTAGACATATCCGGCCTGATCGCTCCCAAAAGCGAGGTAGACGCTCTAATGGCAGACATTGAGTCGGGTACGGTCAACCGCCTGGCGGACATCAACGAGGTGTTCGGCAGAATGCATCAAAACTATTACACCTATGAATGGACATGGGCTTATGAGAAACTGGAAGAGTATTACGGCGTGCGCCCGGATCAGATGACAGCCGCAGACATTATCCACATCGTGGAACAATGGAAAGAAGCGGTGGTCGGCCTGGACCGCATGGTGTATGAGGATGCCAAAAAAGAATTCTCGCTCGCTTCCATGACCGGATTTGGCGCTGACGGCACCAAACAGGAAAAAGAGCTGGACTTCGAGCAGGTGCGCGGCGACTTTGAAAGCAATCCCTTCGTCACGGCTGTGCTGAAACATATCGAAGTGAAAACGGCTTTGGGCGACGAGCTGATAGAGCGGATGAGGAAAGTGCCTCTCTAAGCTTATTCTTTTTGACCCTTTAGGCGCGGATCGCACGGATTCATTATTTTAATCTTTGATTATCAGAAACATATAAAGTCAAATCTGCCTCATCTGTGCCATCCTGTGCCTAAAAGGTCATCCCGATAAATCCCTATTTACAGTATAAACCAAATGTGAGCAGTCACCTATAGCAATACAGCATTGATTTGCAAGAATGTAGAGACGCGATTCATCGCGTCTCCCCGCACGCGTGAGACAAACGGACCGCACGCGTGAGACGGACGGACCGCACGCGTGAAACGGACGGACCGCACGCGTGAGACAGACGGACCGCACGCGTGAGACGGACGGACCGCACGCGTGAGACAGACGGACCGCACGCGTGAGACAGACGGACCGCACGCGTGAGATATTCAAATCAACATGTCCTTATACTGAACTAAGGATAACGGTTCTAACCGGCTTACAACCGTTATTCTAACCTCCCCACACTAACGGTTGTAACGACCTTGCATTGCCTATCGTAAGAAAGGGAGGCTCTCTGGGGCTGCTGATCATCAGCAGTCGGCTATCGGTTGCGACCAAGCTGTTTTTACAATGCAATCAACTTGATTTTACTGTACAATCAACTTGATTTCACCGCCTGATCAAGCTGTTTTTTAGGGAATATGCCTTGAAAGCTTCACGCTTTCACACAGATTCCAACCATCTGGATTCCAGTCTGTTGCGGTGAAGGCAAAGTTTGGTTTCACCATTCACATGCTTTCATCAGGGTTCATTGTAAATAACTCATATACAATATATTCCTGTGAAACTTCACCAAACGAATCCCTTTGCACGCCTCTCTTTCACCTCTGGTGTAAAAGGTCGTAATAATTGACATTAAAAAAAACAGCTGACCGATTTTCACCCTATATTTGAATGATTTGTCTACCCTATTTGACCGATTTTCCCCCTTCCAACGAGAAGGCACAGGATTCACAAGCGATTTCAGACACTGGTCATTGTTCAGATGCGGAGGAAGCGGATGACACTGATTTTCATCTTTACTAATCACAATAGGCAACCGCGATCTTCCACTGCTGTGAATGTACACAAAAAACATTCACGGCGAAACGGACAGGAACATTTCACACGGCAGACTGTGAGAGCAGGCCGCGAAAAGGCATCGAGTGCAAGGCTTCACCGGAACTCCTTGAATACAAGTCGTTTACAGTGAAACCACAAGGGAAAGCAGAGAAAACCGTGTGAAAGCGCACGACAGAAACATCTTTCACCGTAACTCACAGATATGCAATATCATAACACGCAGGTGAAAGCGTGAAGGATTCAACCGGGAAAATGAAACAGAAAGGGAGCGAACCACGGCTGATTATGCCATGTGATTCGCTCCCCCGAAGCGGATAAACATTCTATTTATTATTGTCAAACCACAATCGGCTTATACCGGGGAACCAACAGTTTCATGACGCACCAACCTACCAGGTAAGCCACGGCGCAGATGCAGAAAATGATCATGTATCCGGCCGGCTTGCCTATAAATCCCAAAGCCTCCATAGGCATTTGAGTGACGGTGCCACCCAATTCGCTGATTTTCTCTAACATCAGCCGAGTCATGTCGTTCAAGCGGAGAGCCTGATCCGAAGCGACCAGCGGAGCGTTGGTCAGGTCTTCTATCACCTTGCGGGAAATCTCATAGGTCTCGTTGTTATAGGTAAAGGATCCCGCCGCATGAGTAAACAGCATGCCCGATCCCTTATTGATCAGAAACGAGCTGATGCCACCCGCCATACCGCCCAATCCTGTGATGGTGGCCACAGCATTGTTGGGAAACATATCGCTGACCACTGAATAGATATTGGCCGACCAAGACTGATGAGCCGCTCCCAGAATGCCGATGATGATGACGGCAAACCAAGCCGAAATGAAATAATCACTCAGCGGCTGCGCGAAAAAGGCCAACAGAGGGAAAAGGGCAAAGATCAGCATGGCCTTCATGCGGGCCGCATACGGATTCTTGCCAGTCCGGTTGATGATGATGGTGGGCAGCTTGCCGCCGTAAATAGACAGCATCGTGATGGCATAGAGCACAAAGATCAGGATTTGAGCCATGGCCGTATCCGATGAATAGCCAAACACATCAGACAAGTAGGCTGGAGTCCAGAACAAGAAGAACCACCACACTCCATCGGTCATGAACTTGCCCACAGCCACAGCCCATGCCTGCGGATATTTGAGGCATTGCAGCAGAGAGAGTTTCTTTTCCTCTTTCTTCTCAGGCTGTCCGACAGCCTCCGCCTGTTCCCCTTCGATCAGTCTGTCCTGCTCGATATAATCCAGTTCGGCCGCATTGACACGCGGATTCTCGTGAGGCTTCTTGTACATGAACATCCACATGCCCATCCACACAAAGCCCAACGCGCCAATGACGACAAAGGCCATTTCCCATCCGTTGCCGATGCCTATCGTCTGGAAATAGCGTGCCAGCGAAGGAATGGTGACCGGTGCCACCAGCGCGCCTACAGCGGCTCCGGCATTGAAGATGGACGTGGCAAAGGCGCGGTCTTTCTTCGGGAAATATTCAGCTGTCACCTTAATGGCGGCAGGAAAGTTGCCCGCCTCGCCCACGCTCAGTACCACACGGGCCGCTATGAAGAAATAGACACTGGTGATGGCAATGGTAGAAGCCACAGCTCCCGTAGCCGCCACCATCTCTGCCGCGTCGTGAATGCCGACCACGTGTTCGGTAGCCCACCCACAGACAGCATGCAAGCAAGCGCCTGCCGACCATACGCCAATGGACCAGAGATAGCCCTTGCGGGTTCCCATCCAGTCTATGAAACGGCCGGCAAACAAATTGGCCACAGCATATACGATCGAGAATACCGCCGTGATGTCGCCGTAGTTGGCATCGGTCCAGTGGAACTCAGGAGCTATAAAGTCTTTCCAAGTCAAGGACAGCACCTGACGGTCGAGATAATTGACGGTCGTCGCAAAAAACAGCATGGCACAGATGGTCCAGCGATAGTTGGTCATCTGGCCTGCCAAGTGAGTCGGATTATTGTTCATGATAATAGATTTGAAAGAAACGGTTTAACGCATGTCCGTGTATTCGATCTTATCCATATCGCCATAATCCAGGTTCTCGCCGGCCATTCCCCAGATGAACATGTAGTTGCTGGTTCCTGCGGCCGCATGGATAGACCATTCGGGCGACATGATGGCTTGCTCGTTCCGCATCCACACCAGGCGCTCTTCTTGCGGCTCGCCCATGAGATGGCAGATCATGTTGCCCTTAGGCACGTTGAAATAGAAATAGGCTTCGATACGGCGGCTGTGAGTATGGGCCGGCATGGTGTTCCACACGCTTCCCGGCTTCAGTTCCGTCAGCCCCATCTGCAACTGGCAGGGTCCTTCTTCCAACACATTGTTCACAATCAGCTGGTTGATGACACGGTCATTGCTCTCCTCCATCTTTCCGGCGGGGAAAGAATTGGCCTTCAGCGAACCTTTCCGTCCGTCGATCGTGATCAGCTGTGTCTTGTAAGCCTTGTGGGCGGTAGCTGAATTGATGTAGAATTTAGCGGGATTGGCAGCGTCTTTGCTTTTGAAAGTGACTTTCTGATTGCCACGGCCTACATACAGGGCTTCTTTGAAATTCAAAGCGTATTCTTTTCCGTCTACGGTCACAATGCCTTCACCGCCAATGTTGATGACACCCAGCTCCCTTCTTTCCAAGAAATATTGAGCTTTCAGAGGATCGATGGTTTCCAGCACCAGCTCTTTCTGCACCGGCATGGCTCCTCCGAAGATGAAACGGTCATACATGGAATAGGTCACGTTGATCTCGTCGGGCACCATCACTTTTTCCATCAGGAAACTGCCGCGCAGGCGGTTGGTGTCATACGTCTTTACGTCTTGAGGGTTGCAAGCAACCTGCATTGTGTACTTTACCTGAGCGGAGGCTGTAGCGGCAGCCAAGCCCAGCATCATTGCGATAGCCATTTTTTTCATACGTTGTTTTACTGTTATTATTATTAATGATTTTTTAATCCACACATGTCAATGACTGGTGCCTTTGGAGGGGATGTTCACAGAAAGCGGACAGCCTCCGATGGCTCAATTCCGGGCTTTCCGCTGGTATTTGATGATAGCCCGGCGATTCCACATCATCAGGATGCCGGTGCCAACCACCAGGATGCCCGCTCCAATATACTTGAAGGAATAGGTCAGGTGGAAGATCACCCACGAGAAAATGCTGGAAGCGAAGTCCAACGCTCCTCCTTCAAAGCCATCGGGAATCTTCAACGCTCCGTCGGGACTTCCCTTTGCCACAGTCATAGCATAAGCGTCATGGGCAGCCTGCGTGAAATAGGGAGCCAGATTGGTCACGAAATACAGCCCTACGGTCAGAGCCACCAGCCCCACGATGAATGATTTCAGCACATTGCCTTTCGTGATGGGCAGCACCAGCGGAAAGACGTAGAACATGCCAGCCAGCGAAGCCAAAGGTAAGAACTGATTGCCCGGCAGAAGCACGGCCAGCAAGATAGTGACAGGAATCAGCAGAAGGGAAACCACAAGAGTAGTGGGATGGCCGATGACCAATGCCGGACTCATGCCGATGTTCAAGCCAATGGCGCCCTTGAATTTACGGGCTATCATGTCGCGGGTAGCGTCGGAAATGGGTTTCAGCCCTTCGATGAACAGGGAAGTAATGCGCGGAATCAGTTCCATCACCGCACCCATCTTGATGCCCAGCTCCAGGATGTAGGGGATGCGGTCCACCAGTTCCTTCCCGCTGCTACAGGAAAGGGCAGCAATGCCACACCCGATCAGGATGCCCAGAAACAAAGGCTCGCCCAGCAGGCCGAATTTCTTCTTCATGCCTTCAGCATCGATGTAGAGTTTGTCAAAACCAGGAATCTTGTCCAATATTTTGTTGATAACAAGCGCAAAAGGAATAAAGCCCGCACAGAAAGGCTGCGGAATGGAAATGCCTTCCATATTGGGATAAAAAGACTGGAATTTCTTGGCTGTATAGTCAGCGGCTATCAGAGTGATAATGTAGCAAATGATGGCGGCAAAGAATCCCCACCAAATATTGGCAGTGGCAAAATAGACCACAGCCCCGATGAAGGCGAAGTGCCAGTAGTTCCACAGGTCGATGTTGACCGTCCGGGTGGTCTTGGTCAGAAGCATGAGGATATTGACTCCCAAGCAGACGGGAATGATGAATGCGCCCACCGACGTGTTATAGGCCACGGAAGCGGCTGCCGGCCACCCCATGTCAAACACCTTCAGCTGAAGACCGTAAATCTCCACCACCTTGTTCAAGGCAGGCCCCAGGCTGCTCGTCAGCAGGGCTGTAACTATAGACAGTCCCACAAAACCGACACCCACCAGCAAACCGCTCTTCAAGGCTTTGCTGAACTTAATACCGATACATACTCCTAATACTGTAAAAATGATAGGCATCATCACTGCCGCTCCTAAGCCGATGATGTAACCAAACACTTGTTCCATTGCTTTTCTGGTTTTAATTTATTTTTTGATGATGTTCTGTCAAGGTATGATTAAATCGGCATCAAAAATAAAACCTTTTCTCTATTCATGCAACTTGAAAGGCATAATTATTAGTAAAAGACACAAAATTGACGGATTTTTCACCTAAGTTGATTGAAAAACACCGTTTGCGCACACGGTTGTCTCCTGATTCATATTCTTCCTTTCTTCGTAAGTTAAACTAGAAAATGCAACTCAGAAGCACATTCGGTTGGCAATTGCCAACCGAATGTCAGGTCAAATTC
>CALUOU010000107.1 GCA_944322335.1 uncultured Bacteroides sp. | reverse complement strand
AAATAAGGTATAGTCTGAAACAGATAAAGAGGGCATGCTCCTGAGAACGAAGGGGGTGTGCCCTCTTGCTGTTTTTGCCGCTAAGGACAATAATCTTTGCCTTGTGCGGCTTTTCTGTTTTGTTTCCGAAGAAATATGCTACCTTTGCAGAGCGATATTAAAAAAGAAACAGAAAAATGGATACCATTTTACCTTTTGCCCTGTTGTGCCTGACCTCATTTTTCACACTGACCAACCCGTTAGGCACCATGCCCGTGTTTCTCACCATGACACAAGGCATGACGGAGAAAGAACGCCAGTCCGTTGTGACGCGGGCCACTCTTACCGCTTTCATCATCATCATGGTCTTTACCTTTGCCGGACAGTTTCTGTTCTGGTTTTTTGGCATCTCTACGAATGGTTTTCGCATTGCCGGCGGCATCATTATCTTTAAGATCGGTTTCGACATGCTTCAGGCCCGTTACACCCCGATGAAGCTGAAACACGAGGAGATCAAGACCTATGCCGATGACATTTCCGTCACTCCCCTTGGCATCCCTATGCTGTGCGGCCCTGGCGCCATCGCCAATGCCATCGTAATGATGCAGGATGCCAATACGGCTGAACTGAAAGTGGTGCTCATTGCCAGCATCGCCTTCATCTACCTGCTGACTTATTTCATCCTGCGCGCTTCCACCCGTCTGGTGAAAGTCATGGGGGAGACAGGCAACAATGTCATGATGCGTCTGATGGGGCTTATCCTGATGGTGATTGCCGTGGAATGTTTTGTGGGAGGCATAAAGCCTATTCTGATCGAGGTGTTGCATAGTTAGTGTTTGGTGACCGGCGGCTATTGATGAGTGTTGTTCTGTCTGAACTGCCTTTTTTCACTCCTTTTTTACTCTTGATGAAAATGAAACATTCTGTATTGCCTGTGGCTCCTGGTCCTATTGGAGTCTTTGATTCCGGCTATGGCGGCCTGACCATCTTGAGCAAGATCCGCGAGGTCTTGCCTCAATATGACTATATTTATTTGGGCGACAACGCCCGCACCCCCTACGGTACCCGTTCTTTTGAGATTGTGTATGAGTTTACTTTGCAGGCCGTTACCCGTCTGTTTGAATCGGGATGCCATTTGGTGGTCTTGGCTTGCAATACAGCTTCGGCTAAAGCCTTGCGCAGCATTCAGCAGAATGATCTGCCCCGTCTGGATGCTACAAGGCGGGTGCTGGGAGTGATCCGCCCTACGGCAGAGTGCATTGGCGGCATGACGCATACGCGGCACATTGGAATATTGGCCACGCCGGGCACCATCAACTCAGGATCCTATCCGATGGAGATCCGCAAGCTCTTTCCAGACATCCGGGTAACGGGAGTGGCTTGTCCGTTGTGGGTGCCGTTGGTGGAGAACAACGAGGCGGATGGTGACGGTGCCGATTACTTTGTCCGCAAGAACATCCGGCAGCTGCTGGACAAGGACGGGGAGATCGATGCCGTCATTCTGGGTTGTACCCACTATCCTTTGCTCCTGCCTAAGATCAGGCAACACATGCCCGGACGGATCCAGATCGTGACTCAGGGAGAACTTGTGGCTGACAGCTTGCGTGGCTACCTGCAGCGTCATCCTGAAATGGCCGCCAGATGCACTCAGGGAGGCTCGTGTGTCTATTACACCACCGAGGCGGAAGAGAAATTCCGGGAGTCGGCTTCCATGTTTCTCAAGGAGCAGGTGGAAGTGAAGCAAACGGTTCTGAACGATTGAAAGAGACGGAAACGGGAAGACCTATGAATTTCCTTCCTTGTTCTTTGTCGGCAAAATGCGGACATTCATATTTTTTAATTTCGATAAAAAACGTGATTTTATAAAAATAATGTATCTTTGCCCCATAACCCATAAATATAACGCCTATGAAAGAAAGAGATAAAACGAAGCTTGTTGAAGTGTACAAAGGTTCGCTTTGGGAAGCCGAGCTGGTTAAAAGCTTGTTGGCCAACGAAGAAATAGAGTCTACCCTGAAAGACGGAATGGTGGTTAATGTGGTTTTGCCTGCAAGCGCTGTAGAAGTGACGGTGCTGGTCAATGAGAAAGATTTTGAGGGGGCTATGGAAGTGGTGCGTGAATATGTGAAAAGAAAAACAGGCGAATAATTCCTCTATCAGCGCATTCCCAGAAACATGAAACCATTTACAAGAATCACCGTCAAGGTGGGCAGCAATGTGCTGACCCGCCGCGACGGAACCTTAGACGTGACCCGTATGTCGGCACTGACCGATCAGATAGCCGACCTGCATAAGGCGGGAGTGGAAGTCATCCTCGTCTCGTCCGGTGCCGTGGCATCGGGCAGGAGCGAGATCCATCCAGCCAAGAAGCTGGACAGCGTGGATCAGCGCCAATTGTTCTCGGCCGTGGGTCAGGCCAAGCTCATCAACCGCTATTATGAGCTGTTCCGCGAACACGGCATTGCCGTGGGGCAGGTGCTGACCATGAAGGAAAGTTTTGGCACGCGCCGCCATTATCTCAATCAGAAAAACTGCATGAGCGTGATGCTCGAAAACGGTGTCATCCCCATTGTCAACGAAAACGATACCATTGCAGTCAGTGAGCTGATGTTTACTGACAATGATGAGCTGTCCGGCCTTATCGCTTCCATGATGGATGCGCAGGCTCTTATCATTCTGAGCAACATCGACGGCATTTATGACGGGCCTCCTGCAGATCCGGCTTCGCATGTCATTGCCGAAATAGAGCAGGACAAAGATCTCTCGGCTTATATACAGACCGCCAAGTCGAGCTTCGGACGAGGAGGCATGCTGACCAAAACCGGCATTGCCCGCAAAGTGGCCGATGAAGGCATTGCTGTCATCATAGCCAATGGCCGTCGCGACAACATCCTGACGGATATTCTGGCCAATGAGGCAAGGCGGGAACCTGGGCAGCTCTTCACGCCTTCAGTGCCTTACACTCATTTCATCCCGTCTTCCACACCGGTGTCGAGCGTTAAAAAATGGATTGCCCACAGTGAAGGCTTTGCCAAAGGCCAACTGCACATCAACCGGCGGGCGGCCGACCTGTTGAACTCCGATGCTGCCGTCAGCATTCTGCCTGTAGGCATTGTCCGCATCGAGGGTGAGTTTGAAAAAGACGACCTGGTGCGCATCATTGATCCGAGCGGCAAGTCCATCGGGGTAGGCAAGGCCAACTGCAATTCCGCACAGGCCCGGGAGACCATGGGCAAGCACGGAGGAAAAGCCGTGGTGCATTATGACTATTTGTATATTGAGTGAGCGAGGCGGGGCGGCATGCGTTTCGGACATTTATCCTAAATTAAGGAAATAATTCAATAATACTTCTTACCTTTGCGGCAACAGTAGTTTATTCACATTTATATATTAAATAAAGTAATTATGGCAACACCAGAATTCAAGTATGCACCCATGTTTCAATTGGGTAAAGACGACACGGAGTACTATCTTCTGACGAAGGAAGGCGTGTCGGTGAGCGAATTTGAGGGGAAACCTATTCTGAAGGTCAGCCCGGAAGCATTGACAATGCTGGCCAATGCGGCTTTCCGCGATGTCAATTTCTTGTTGCGCCGCTCACACAATGAGCAGGTGGCTAAAATCCTGACTGACCCCGAAGCCAGTGATAACGACAAGTATGTGGCGCTTACCTTCCTGCGTAATGCCGAAGTGGCCAGCAAGGGACTGTTGCCTTTCTGCCAGGACACCGGTACAGCCATCATCCACGGCGAAAAAGGGCAGCAGGTATGGACTGGCTTCTGTGACGAAGAGGCCCTTTCACGCGGTGTTTATAAGACATATACCGAGGAAAATCTGCGCTATTCCCAGAATGCTCCCCTCACCATGTATGACGAAGTGAACACACGCTGCAACCTGCCTGCCCAGATTGACCTGGAGGCTACGGAAGGCGATGAATACAAGTTCTTGTGCGTGGTGAAAGGCGGCGGATCGGCCAACAAGACCTATTTCTACCAAGAGACGAAGGCGCGCATACAGAATCCCGGTACGCTGGTTCCTTTCCTGGTGGAGAAAATGAAGACGCTGGGTACGGCGGCTTGTCCTCCTTACCACATCGCATTTGTCATTGGCGGCACCTCGGCAGAGAAAAACCTGCTGACTGTCAAGCTGGCTTCCACGCATTATTACGACAATCTGCCCACCACGGGCGATGAGACCGGACGCGCTTTCCGCGATGTGGAATTGGAAAAACAATTGCTGGAAGAGGCTCACAAGATCGGATTGGGAGCACAGTTCGGCGGAAAATATTTTGCCCACGATGTGCGTGTGATCCGTTTGCCGCGTCACGGCGCGTCCTGCCCGATCGGCTTGGGCGTGAGCTGCTCTGCCGACCGTAACATCAAGGCCAAAATCAATAAGGACGGCATCTGGATTGAAAAACTGGACGATAATCCTGGCGAGTTGATCCCAGAAGAGCTGCGCAATGCCGGTGAAGGCAATGCTGTGCGCATTGATCTGAACCAGCCCATGAGCGAGATTTGCAAGATCCTTTCCCAATATCCCGTCGCTACACGCGTCAGCCTGAACGGTACCATCATCGTGGCGCGTGACATCGCCCATGCCAAGCTGAAAGCCCGTTTGGACGCCGGCGAGGATTTGCCGCAATATTTCAAGGATCATCCCGTGCTCTATGCCGGGCCAGCCAAGACTCCCGCAGGCATGCCATGCGGCTCGATGGGGCCGACTACAGCCAACCGCATGGATCCCTATGTGGATGAGTTCCAAGATCATGGAGGCTCCATGGTGATGATCGCCAAGGGTAACCGCACGCAGGTAGTGACCGACGCATGCAAGAAACACGGCGGCTTCTATCTGGGCAGCATCGGCGGTCCGGCAGCCGTTTTGTCGATGAACAGCATCAAGAGCATCGAATGTGTGGAATATCCTGAATTGGGCATGGAAGCCATCTGGAAGATCAATGTGACAGACTTCCCCGCCTTCATTCTGGTAGATGACAAGGGTAATGACTTCTTCAAGCAGTTGAAACCTTGGACTTGCAAGAAATAAAGCCGGCTGACTTTAGATATTAGACAGAAGTTGCGCAGCTTGTTTCCGGAGCCTTTCCGTGACAAGCTGCGCAATTGTTTTTAACCTCTTCTCTCTTGGACTGATGAGGTAAATGCTTGGCTTTCTGACTTTCCATCTCAAAAAAAAGAAAAAAACGCTTGCCAGTTGTCGGAAAATCCGTACCTTTGCAAGCCGATTATTATCTGATAAGGATAAAACATTAGTTCATAGCGGGTTATGCGGCCTTTGGCCGAGGCGGCTGATTCGTGGTGAAGCAAAATTAGTAGTAACAATTTAAAAAAACAAGTTAAGAGTGGATACTTTAAGTTACAAGACCATTTCTGCCAACAAAGCTACGGTGAACAAAGAATGGGTCATCGTGGATGCTACCGACCAAATATTGGGTCGTTTGGGCGCAAAAGTTGCGAAACTGTTGAGGGGCAAGTATAAACCTAACTATACTCCTCATGTAGACTGTGGCGATAATGTCATCATTATCAATGCCGACAAAGTAAGAATGACGGGCAACAAGTGGACTGATAAAGTCTACCTGTCTTACACCGGCTATCCGGGCGGTCAGCGCGAAATGACTCCTGCCCGCTTGATGGCAAAGCCGAATGGAGAAGACAGATTGCTGAGAAAAGTGGTGAAGGGCATGCTCCCCAAGAATAAATTGGGCGCTAAGCTGCTGGGCAATATGTATGTCTATGCAGGCAGCGAGCACAAGCATCAGGCTCAAAATCCGAAAATGATTGATATTAACGCACTTAAATAATAGAGAATGGAAGTAGTAAATGCATTAGGTAGACGTAAAAGTGCCGTTGCTCGCGTTTACGTCAGCGAAGGTACTGGAAAAATTACGATCAACAAGCGTGATTTGGCAGTGTATTTTCCATCCAGCATTCTGCAGTATGTGGTAAAACAGCCGTTGAACAAGCTGGGCGTTGCCGAAAAATATGATATCAAAGTAAACCTTTACGGCGGCGGATTCACCGGCCAGTCTCAGGCTTTGCGTCTGGCTATTGCCCGTGCGCTGGTGAAGATCAATCCGGAGGACAAGGCCGCTCTGCGTTCCGAAGGCTTCATGACTCGCGACCCGCGTGCCGTTGAACGTAAGAAACCGGGACGTCCCAAAGCACGCCGCAGATTCCAGTTCAGTAAACGTTAATTTTGGGTTAGTCAGTCCTATTAGGTTGCGAGTTTGTCTGTGTCAACGAAAGCCACAGACACAAGAACTGAAAAGCTTACTGGCTTAAAAAACTTTTACTGGCAAGAGCGTTTAGTATCTAAACCACTGGGACTCTTTTGCTGTTCTGTCAGGAAAGATAGGAGGGAAACAGGCTACCCGGCGGTTGGTTTAGAAGAAAAACAAAAAAGAAAGTAAACGATTTAAAGAAACAAAAGACAATGTCAAGAACAAATTTTGATACCTTATTGGAAGCTGGTTGCCACTTCGGTCACCTGAAAAGAAAGTGGAACCCTGCAATGGCTCCCTATATCTTCATGGAGCGCAATGATATTCACATCATTGACCTCAACAAGACGGTTGCTAAAATAGACGAAGCTGCTGAAGCTTTGAAGCAAATCGCTAAATCAGGAAAGAAAGTCCTGTTTGTTGCTACTAAGAAACAAGCTAAACAAGTGGTTGCCGATAAGGCTGCCTCTGTGAACATGCCTTATGTAATCGAGCGTTGGCCGGGCGGTATGTTGACCAATTTCCCCACTATCCGCAAGGCTGTGAAAAAAATGGCTACCATCGACAAGCTGACAAACGATGGCACATATGCGAACCTTTCCAAACGTGAGATCCTGCAGATTTCCCGTCAGCGTGCCAAGCTGGAAAAGACATTAGGCTCTATCGCCGATCTGACGCGTCTGCCTTCTGCCTTGTTCGTTGTGGACGTAATGAAGGAAAACATTGCGGTGCGCGAAGCTAACCGTTTGGGCATTCCCGTGTTCGGCATCGTTGATACGAACTCTGATCCGACAAACGTAGACTTTGTCATCCCGGCCAATGACGATGCCACAAAGTCGATTGAAGTCATCCTGGACGCTTGCTGTGCGGCCATGCAGGAAGGCTTGGAAGAGCGCAAGGCTGAAAGAGTGGACATGGAAGCTGCCGGCGAGGCTCCTGCCAAGGGTAAGAAGACCCGCGCCAAAGCCCGTCTGGACAAATCAGACGAAGAGGCTATCAACGCTTCTAAGGTCGCTGCCTTCATGAAAGAAGACGAGGAAGCTTAAAATAAACTTTTAGCCGGCAAGCCTGTGACAAAGCTTGTCGGCTATGTATGGGAAATCAACTGTTACACTTTTTTTATTAAATAGAATCGTATAGAATATGGCTGTTACAATGGCTGATATAACCAAGCTCCGCAAAATGACCGGTGCTGGTATGATGGACTGCAAGAATGCGTTGACTGAGGCGGAAGGCGACTTCGACAAGGCTATGAAGATCATCCGTGAAAAGGGACAGGCTGTTGCCGCTAAACGTTCTGACCGCGAGGCTTCTGAAGGCTGCGTGCTGGTGAAGGCAGCAGATGGCTTCGGAGCGATGATTGCCTTGAAGTGTGAGACTGACTTCGTTGCTCAGAACGCTGATTTTGTGAAATTGGCTCAAGACATCTTGGATGCTGCTATCGCCAACAAGTGCAAGACGCTGGACGAAGTGAAAGCATTGCAGCTGGGCGATGTGACTGTAGCGCAGGCTGTGGTAGACCGCAGTGGCATCACAGGTGAGAAGATGGAACTGGACGGCTACAATGTGGTAGAAGGTCCGTGCATCGCCACTTACAACCACCAGAACAAGAATTTCCTCTGCACCATGGTTGTGCTGAACAAGGAATGCGATCCTCATGTAGGTAAAGAAGTGGCCATGCAGGTGGCTGCCATGAATCCTATTGCTGTGAACGAAGCTGGTGTCCCTGAAAGTGTAAAGGCCAACGAGTTGCAGGTCGCTATCGAGAAGACAAAGGTCGAGCAAGTGCAGAAGGCTGTGGAAAACGCTTTGAAGAAAGCCGGTTTCAACCTGTATATCGCTGAAAGCGAAGAGCACCTGAACGAAGGCATCATGAAGGGCTATATCACGGAGGCTCAAGCTCAGGAAATCCGCGAGCTGAAAGAAAAGGTGGCTGCTGAAAAGGCTGCCAATCTGCCTGCCCAAATGATCGAGAATATCGCAAAGGGCCGTATGGCCAAGTTCTACAAGGAGTCTTGCTTGCTGAATCAGGAATATATCCAAGACGGCAAGATGACAGTAGCCGACTATCTGAAGTCTCAAGACAAGGAACTGACGGTGCTGGACTTCAAACGTTACACTTTGCGTGCCGAATAAACTAGAAGTGGTTTTAGAAGGTTAATAAATGGGAACGGTCGTTGTCTGTGAGGATAACGGCCGTTTTCCCTTTTTATGAATGTCTGCGGTCTGTCATTTCGATGGCCCGACGCAGCGGCGCTTGGTTTGCCATTTAAAGCATATCCTCGTTGGCAGAGGAGTGTTTCTTCATTTTCAGTCGAAACCCATCAGATGGATGCGGCTTCCCCCGCTTTCTTTTCCGCCTCTGCCCGTAAGGTCTCCAAGTCCTTGGAGTCAGTGACTGCCTGGAACTTGACCGCCACTTTCCCTTCTTTGTCAATGAATCCGTAGATGCTGATCTCTTTATCGTCTGTCATGCCATAGCCGTCATCATCCATGTAGTACCGTCCGTCGGGGTTCAGTTGCCATTCCACCATCGCCACTCCGTTCTTATACTTTCTGATGAGTGTGGGAAAATGGATGGACAAGGCTTTTGCCACTTCAACGGCATGTTCCGGCAACCTCTTCAAGGTCTCCCACGCAATGTCTTCATGCGTGACCATGGAGAGACATTCGCTCCCGTTCATGAATTCATAGGCGCATTTCGTGTTGTGGTTCAGCAGAAACCGGGGTTTCCACCAGCCGTATATCACCTCTTCGATCAGTTCCATGCCCTCATTGAGGTCATTGCGCCGATAGGGGCGGTCGTCATACTTCTCTGCCAAGAGCAGCTTATACATTTTTTCATCGTAACTTCCACTGTCGGAAGGTTTCTGGATTTTTTTGATAAGACTCATGATGCTTTTCTTTTATCGATGTGAAACTGATTTTTGGCAAATGTAGCAAAATCAAAATAAATTCTTTCTTTTGTGGAGGAAAAAACAATAAAATGCAATTCCCATGAATGAGCCACAAGAAAGATACATCTGGTTTGACTGGGCGATGAAGCGGCGCGACAAAGCCTATTCACAGGGCTTAGTCCGGAGGAGATAGCCGACTGTAGGAAACCCGTCCGCCTGCATTTAGCGTCCGTTGGCTGCCACCCAATACCCGTTCCCATACTTTGTATGCACCCTTCTCCCCACCTGAGCCAGCAACCGGCTGAAGGCCGTGCAGCTACATTC
>CALUOU010000106.1 GCA_944322335.1 uncultured Bacteroides sp. | reverse complement strand
AAAGAGCGGTCAGTGACGGTAAGTACTGGATTGAGTTGTAAAAAAGCGGAGACGCGATGGGGGTCGCGTCTCCTCGCATGCTTGCAAACCAATTTTATTCCAAAATCTCTCCGTTTTCCGTTACGCGGACATAGATGTCTGGTCCGCCGTTTTCCAGTTCCACTAAGTAATAAGAGCCGGCAGGAGTCTCCACATAGTCGGCATCATCCAGTCTGTAGCCAGGATAAGCGGTTTGGACGGCTTGGCTGACAGCTTGCGGCAGCTCGTTGTAAAACAGGTCCCATGAGGTGGAGAGCCAGTTGCCTTGAGTGTCGAAGGTCACGTCTTTGTTGCGGTTTTCGTGAATGATGTCCACTTCGATGTTTCCCTGTTCCTGGTCTATTTCGATGATGCGTGCGTCGGCGTAATGCTCGTTGATGAAATCGCGCACACTGTTCATCACAGAATTGTCGGGTTGCACAGGCGGCCAGTAGCTGTTGCCTCCTCCATCGGTCAGTTCCTTCAGCAGGATACCGTCTTGTGAATAGTGCAGGTCTGTTTCCATATTGCCGCTTTCAACTTCAATCACGTAAAACACTTCCAGTCCTGTGCGTTCCAGCATGTCCACATCGTCCACCCGCCATTGTGCGTAGGTACTGTTTTGGAAGGCGTTTCTCACGGCCGATGGCAGATCGTTGAAAGGCAAGTCCGTTTCCGTCATTTGCCAGATGCCGTCTCGCGTGAACCAAGCTTCCGCTTCCCAGTTGTTATAATAGAAGTCTGCCACATAATAGCTGCCTTCCGTCTCCCATTCCACCCATTGTGCCGTAGGATATTTGTTGTAGAGCGCATTTTGCAGTTCGGCAGGAACCTTGATGTTGTCATCGTCGTCATCACAGCTTTGCAGGCTGAAGCCCAGCAGGCCGATGGCCATTAGCATAAAGTACATTTTCAGTTTCATAGTTTTTCCTTTTTTACGTGTTCTTGTTTTGTTTTCCACGAGCAAAGGTAAAACGCAATTTGGGAATCATTCTGGAAAAAACTTATTTTTTATTCTTTCAATGTCGATACCATGATGATAGGATTGTCTTCCCCGGAAATATTCAGCTTTTCGAGCCCTTTGTTGCCTTCATAATAGACCAGCCAGGCAGGTGTGATGGCTGCATACAACAGGTTTCCCCGTATGGCGATAAAATCGAATACGGTCTCGTCTATGTCATTTAAACCTTGTCCAATTCCTCTTTCAGGCGCTCCAAGCCGTGTTTTTCCGCATATCGGCGGAAGCCGGAAATGTCTGGCGCTCCCGTCCGGCACAGGCGTACAAGCGCTTCGCTACAGGCTTTCGCTTCTGTTTCCGGGACAGCAAGTCCGGTTCCGTATTCTTTCACGCGGCGGCCCATGCATTCTCCTTGGCTGACGAGAATGGGGCGGCGGAAAGCGGCGGCTTTGGTCAGCAGATTGCTGCTGCCCGTGAAGCGGCGGTAGGCTGCGAAGATCACATCGCTGGCTTCCACCAAAGCATTGAAGCAGGCTTCATCTGGAATCTGATTCAACGAGAACAGACAGTTGGGATGGGTAGCTTCAAAAGCACGGACCGTGCGGGTCTGTCCGTCTGTCAGCCAGGGACGGCCGGCCATCAGGAAGAAATAGTCCGAAGGGGGCAAGAGCGGGATGGTGTCCAGTAGCAGGCGGATGCCTTTCCGTTCGCCCAAGGAGCCTAAGAGGGAGATGATTTTCCGTCCGGCTGCCCGTCGCCGCAGGGTGTGGAGCAGCGGATAGGAAGTGTCTGGAAGGGAGAGGTCGGCAAAGTCGGGCAGGCTGGCTATGCGAGGTTGGAACGGTTTCAGGCTGTCTGCTGAATATTCGTTCAACACACCGATGCCCCGGCAGAGCGGATTGCGCAGGAAGGGGCGCACGTCCGGCTGCCACGGTTTGTAGGGGGGCAAGGCTGATTGTACCAGCAGGCCGCTCCAAGGGTAAGGCAACACCCGGCTCATGGCAGCCGACGGTCCTAGCGTGGGGAGCAGATCGTCCAAGCAGGGGAAATAGACCAGGTCGGGATGGAAATCTTTCAGTTGCTTCCCGATGGACGAGAGGTTCTGCCAGCGGATCCAGGCGTTTTGCAGAACAACGGCTTTCTTGCGTAAAGGTTTGCCGACGGGCAGCGGCAACAGGGGGCGGGTGGCTATGGGGCGGAAAGCGGTCGCTTCTGCCGTGTCCGGTCTGCGGGGAGCGATCAGCAGGACTTCGTGTCCCAGTTCTGCCCAAGTGCGGGCGAATGTCTTATAATAGGTCTCCCGATGGCCGGAGACAGAACAGTCGATGACGGAAACTTTCATTAGCGATTAGTGTCTTTATTTAGTGGTATAGATTTCCAGCAGCCGTTTTCCAGCCAGCCGGAAGTCGAAACGTTCGGCTATGGACTGGCGGATGTGTTTTTGGTTGAATGTATGGTAGTGCTCATATAGCCGGAGCATGGAGTCAGCGAGTGCCGAGACGTCGCCTGGCCGGATGAGATAGCCGCATTCGGGGGTGATGATGTCTTCGGGTCCTCCGCAAACGGTGCCGATGGCAGGCATGCCTGTAGCCATGGCTTCGATGAAGACGATGCCGAACGTCTCGGCGTGGGAAGCCAGCACGAAAGCGTCGCTTTCAGCCAGCATGTCGGCCACTTTTTCACGGGACAGACGTCCGGTCAGGCGGATCTGGCCGTCCATGCCGGATTGCCTGATCTGCTCTTTGAGACTGTTTTCTTCTTCTCCGTCGCCCACGATGGCCAGCCGCACTTCCCGGCGGCTCCTGAACGTGCGGGAAAAGGCTTCTGTCAGTTCGCCGAATCCTTTCCGTTTGTTGAGGTTTCCCACGCTGACGAAAGTGAAAGGACGGGGCGTTTCAGGATCGCGTGTGCTGAAGCGGAACGTGCCGATGTCCACAAAATTGGGGATGACTACGGCCTGTTCAGGCGAGCGCAAGTAGGGGGTCAGGTTCTTTTTCAGCAATGAGCCTACACAGACCACACGCTTGGCGTCGCTATAAGCTGTGCGAAGGATGGCGGCTTGCTCACGGGTGACGTTTCCGGCATTGATGGACGAAGCGTGTTCGGTGACTACATAAGGTATGCCGTATTTATGGTAAGCCAGACGGGCGGCATAGCCGGCCCAGGTGCCGAAGTGGGCGTGGATCACATCCGGACGTCCATATCGCCGGATGTAGATGCCGGTCAGGCGGAGAGTGAGGTATGCCCAGACCTTTCCACCCAAGCGGGTGGAGAGTTTAGGGTTCCAGGCGTGCATGCGCAGGGTGACGAAGGTGCCGTTGTCTTCTTGAGAGACCTGGAAATGGTTTTCGCGGACGAAGGTTTTCCAAGTCAGTCCTTTCGGCAGACGTTGTTCCACATAGGCCAGACCTGTCTTGCAGCCCGCTTGGGCGATCTGCATGGCTTGTTCGTAAAACATATATCCCCGGTGGGCAGGAGCTCCCGGTTCGGGATAATACATGGGAAGAATGAGAATATGCATGGCTGTCAGCTTATCAATTTGTCAATCTTTTCCCTCAACGCGTCTGACGTGCCGCTTGCCATCTTCCGGCAGAACATTTTGCCGCAAGCCTGCAGGACGGGCCAGTCCGCTTCGGTCAGGATTTTGATGGAATGTCCGTATTGTATGTAATGCAGCGGAGTCAGTCCGGAAAGGCCCGGATACTCCCCTTCGTACAGCATCGCTTTGGAGGCGAAGGGTGAATTGAAGACGAGGGTCTGAACGCACAGTTCGCTGGGCACAAAGCTGGTGCGGAAGTAGCGGGTCATTTCAGGCTCGTGGCACAGGCGGTCATACACATGGCGCGCGCAAGGCAGTGTGAGTGCCCAATAGTCTGATCCGAAATATACATCCGCCTCTCTTCCGTCCTGCAGGCGCACCACAGGCGGCTTGCGAAAGGGCAGTATCTTCAGCAGCCGGCGGGCGGCGACAATCAGCTTGTTTTTCAGCCAAAGGTTGTGCCAGGGAAGGTCACGGAACAGATGGTAGCAGACGATCTTGTTCCGTTGATACGCGTTGGCGCAGCGTGTGAGGTTCATGCCTTGGATGAACTCGCGGTCGGGATGAGCTTCGAAATGGCGGTGGATGTCGGCGTTGGACCATAAGGGATAGTCCTGTCCGCTCAGGCAGACTACACGGCTATAGGGCTTCCGGCTGCGGATGACAGCTGCCAGAAGCTCCTTCTGGTATTCCACCTGCTCCCAGCCTCCCCAGCTGACCCAGTGCCGGCGTACAAAGACGGCCTTCTCTCCCAGCAGGTCTCTGAAAGGAAGCTCATCGGCCTTCAGGTCGATGTGGACATAGAAATCGGATTGGCCGTCATCGAGGGCGGCGATCAGGCGGGCCAGATGCGGCGCGTCTTTATAAGCGGAGATGATGTAGGCAATGCGGGACACGTGGTTAATGATTAATGGTTAATGATTAATGATTAATGATTAGTGATTAATGGTTGATGGGCGGATCTTACTCTTGTTATGACCGGATGGCGGGCGCCCGTCATGTCGGACGTCCGTCGTTGTTTCCGACTCCTAAGGTGGAGCGGGTCAGGAGGTCTTTCCGGCCGTCGGCGTCCACACAGCGGTGGGGATGGTACATGTAAAGGAACACGCTGGGATTGGACGTGCGGGTGCCGATGAAAAACGAGGCGTGGCACAACACTTCCATGGAGGCCAGAAGACGGATGAGCTGCCTGTGGAGTGCGGTCCGGCTGTTTCGCGTGAAGTCGCGGTGGTAGTAGCCATGTTCCGAAGGGAGGCAGAGCGTGTGCCAGGCGTATGCGGGACAGTCTTTTTGCAGCTGCCGGAAGATGCGGTAATCATCGGTCAGCACAAACACATCGCGCACGTTTCCCCGCTTTTCCAATGCCCGGATGTAGACGGCGGGATCTACCAGGTCAAATTCTGTGTACTTGTCTCCCCCGCGTATCTGGCAGCCCGCATAGTTGTCAGGCAAGGCGGCCTGGCGGATGAGCGGACGGACTTCCCGCTCTGTCTCTTCATTGAATCTCCAGGTCAGGCGGGTCAGCTGTCGCAGCGCTTCGGCAAGGTTGCCGTCGATGCCGAGTTCCGGGATGGAATAGTGGCCGTCGGCTTTCATGCCCAGCATGGGTTGCCAGATGTCTTGCGTGTAATAGCGGCTGCCTTCCCGCAGCTTGAAGCACAAGGCTGCGGCATTGAGGACATACCGCTTCAGCTTGCCTGCCATGAGGGAGAAGGCGTTCCCTTGTCTTGCCCGTTTCCACACGGTGCGCCAGCTGCCTGTGGCACGATGGTTGAGATAGTGGTGATGGCGGGCGGAAGTCTCCGGACAGAACGGTTCAAAATAGTCGGTCCACCCCTTGCGGAAAGCGAAGTTGGCGTCGGCGGAATAGAGCGTGAAGCGGATGCGGCGGGTCAGGCAGTAGAGCATGGCCAGCAGCATCATGTTGTATTCGGAAAAGAATCCCGCACCGGCTCCCAAATGGTAGACGCAGGTGGGGCGGAACGATTCGTTCAATTTGCGGTAGGCAGCTTTCATGAGTGATGAGTGTTTAATCATTGGACATAAACTTGGCTTTGAAGTATATCCGGCATTCGTCCAGAATGTCCGAATGGCAGACCTTCATGACGGCCACGTAGAGCAGGGCAGTCCCGATGACTTTAGCCGTCAGCAGCAGCCACGTATTGCCGATGGGGAGGGTGGCATAATACATGCCGCCTATGACCAGCAAGGTGGCGCCGGCGTAAGGGAGAATGCCTTTCAGGAACGCTTTGTATGGAAATCCTGTCAGCCTGTTCATCAGAACCTGCCAGACCAGCAGAAGCAGGATATAGCCGCAGACGTAAGCTCCCACCATCCGGAGTATGCCGAAGCGGAACATCAGGCAAGCTATGCCTGACTGCATCGCGCCGAACATCAGGTTGCTCCAGAAATAAAGGTCGGAGCGGCCCATGCTGACAGCCACCTGGAAGTAAAGACTGAGGACGGGCCACAAAGCTCCGAACACACACAGCAGCTGCATGAGCGGAACGGCAGGCAGCCACTTCTCGCCGATGGTGACCAGGATAAACTCGCGCGACACAAAGCCCAGTCCCAGCAATGCCGGAAACGACACGAAGCTGGTGAAGCGGAGCAGTTTGCTCAGAATGCGGATGCGGCGTTCGCGGTTGTCTCCGGCCTGTGCGAACACGGGCTGGGCGACACTGTTCACCATGCCGCTGACAGTCTGCTGCCCCATGCCGATCCATTTGTAGGCTTGGGTGTAATGCCCCACATCGGAAGGGGTATAGTATCGGCCGAGAATGACGGAAAAGAGGTTGCTGTTCACCTGATTGACGAGGTTGGTCAGCAGGAGTCTGACACTGAAGCCGAACATGCCCTTCAAGGGGCGGAAATCCACAGGCAGTGAAGGGCGCCAGTCGGAGCAGCGCCATCTGAGGACGGTGAGACAGGCGATGAAGACAACATTCTGCCACGCCAGGCTCCAGTAACCCATGCCGCAGAGAGCCATCGTCAGTCCCGTACAGCCGGACAACACCAAGGCGGTCAGGCTGATGAGCGAAGTCTGTCTCACTTTCATTTCCTTGAACAGGATGGCGTTGTGGGCAATGCCGATGCTGGAGATCAGGAAGCCGAGAAAGACTACCCGTGAAAGAGGCACCAGTTCCGGCTCGCCGAAACAGGCGGCTATAAGGGGGGCGCAAAAAAACAGGATCCCATACATGCCCAGCCCCATCAGTGTGTTGAACCAGAACACGGCGTTGTAGTCATCAGACGCAGCGTCCTTCTTGTTGGTCAGGGCGGCTGTGAACCCGCTTTCCTGGAGGGTGTTTGCCAAGGCGGAGAAGATGGCCAGCATCCCCACCATGCCATAATCGTGGGTGTCAAGCGTGCGGGCCAGAAAGATGCCGAAGAAGAGACCCAGCAACTGCTGCATGCCGTTGCTGAATCCTCCCCATAGCAGGCCGCTGGCCGTCTTTCCTTTTAAAGAAGAATCTCTGTTCACCAAACGTCCTCTCGTCAACAAACCTCACTTCCCGGTTTCACTTCCTTCAGCACGGTGGTCACGGCCAGCGATCCGTCCCAGTCTTCGGCGGAAAGGATCATGCCTTGACTCACCAGGCCGTTTTTAAACTGACGTGGAGCGAGGTTGGCGATGAACAGCACTTGTTTTCCCACCAGCTCTTCCGGTTTGTAGTGTTGTGCGATGCCGCTCACGATGGTGCGGTCTTCCAGCCCGTCGGCAATCTTGAACTGGAGCAGCTTTTTCATCTTAGGCACAGGAGCGCACTCCAATACGGTTCCCACCCGTATGTCCAGCTTCTCGAAATCCTCGATGGAGACAACCGGTCTCACGGGACGGGCCTTGTAAGAAGCCGCTTCGTTGGCTTTCCTGGCGGCGAGCAGCTTGTCCACCTGTGCCTGAATCGTGGCATCGTCAATCTTTTCAAACAACAGTTGAGGCTCGCCCAACGCGTGTCCGTCGGCCAGCAAGTCTGTCCGTCCCAAGTCGGCCCAGTCAAAACTGTCCATGCGGAGCATTTCGCGCAGCTTCTTCGAGCTGAAGGGAAGGAACGGCTCAAAGGCGATGGCAAGGTTGGCTGTCAGCTGGAGGGCGATGTGCAGGATAGTGCCTACGCGCTCCATGTCTGTTTTCGCGAGTTTCCAGGGTTCGGTGTCGGCCAGGTATTTGTTGCCGATACGTGCCAGGTTCATGGCTTCCTTTTGGGCGTCGCGGAACTTGAACACGTCCAGCAGCCGCTCCACTTCTCCCTTCACGTCCGCAAATTCCTTTACGGTTTCGCGGTCATAGTCCGTCAGGCGGCCGGCGGCGGGCACTGTTCCGTTGAAATACTTTTTGGTCAGTTGCAGGGCGCGGTTTACGAAGTTGCCATAGACAGCCACCAGCTCGTTGTTGTTTCTGGCTTGGAAATCTTTCCAGGTGAAATCGTTGTCTTTTGTCTCCGGCGCGTTGGCGGTCAGCACGTAGCGCAGCACGTCCTGCTTTCCGGGAAAGTCCTGCAGGTATTCGTGCAGCCATACGGCCCAGTTTCTTGATGTGGAGATCTTGTCTCCTTCGAGGTTCAGAAACTCGTTGGCGGGCACGTTGTCCGGCAGGATGTAAGAGCCTTCGGCCTTGAGCATGGCCGGGAACACGATGCAGTGGAACACGATGTTGTCCTTGCCGATGAAGTGTACCAGTCTGGTTTCCGGGTCTTTCCACCATTTCTCCCAGCCGTCCGGCAGCAGCTCTTTGGTGTTGCTGATGTAGCCTATGGGCGCGTCAAACCACACGTAGAGCACTTTTCCTTCCGCTCCCTCTACGGGCACAGGGATTCCCCAGTCCAGGTCACGGCTTACGGCTCTTGGCTGCAGCCCCATGTCCAGCCACGATTTGCATTGTCCGTAGACGTTCGGCCTCCATTCCTTGTGGTCTTCCAGAATCCATTTTCTCAGCCATTCCTCGTGTTTGTCCAAGGGGAGGTACCAGTGCTTGGTCTCCTTCATTACCGGCTCGCTTCCGCTGATGGCGCTTTTGGGGTTGATCAGTTCGGTAGGACTGAGCGTGCTTCCGCACTTCTCACATTGATCACCGTAGGCTCCCTGTGCGTGGCAGTGCGGACATTCTCCGGTGATATATCGGTCGGCCAAGAAGGTTTTGGCTTCTTCATCGTAATATTGCATGGAGTTTTTTTCGATGAACTCACCTTTTTCATACAATTTCCGGAAAAAGTCGGAAGCCGTCCGGCTGTGTATGTCCGATGAAGTGCGTCCGTACACGTCAAACGAGATCCCGAACTCCTCAAAAGACTTCTTGATAAGTTCGTGATAGCGGTCTACGATGTCTTGAGGCGTGCAGCCTTCTTTCTTGGCGCGGATGGTGATGGGCACTCCGTGCTCGTCAGAGCCACCGATGAAAACCACGTCTTCTTTCTTGAGCCGCAAATAGCGGACGTAGATGTCTGCCGGCACGTAAACGCCGGCGAGGTGTCCGATGTGTACAGGCCCGTTGGCATACGGCAGTGCCGATGTGACAGTGGTACGTTTGAATTTCTTTTCCATGTGAATATACTTTTTTTATTGTTTTTTTATTGATTCCTAGGAATGTCTGGCGTTCCAAACAAGCCGCAAAATTACTCAAAATCTATGGAATATCCGCCGGATTTCGGCAGATTAACGCAATAGAATTTGAAATTTAGGGAGTTAGAAGAAAATCGCGGAAGTCGGGTGGAGGGCTGAATGTGGATTTAACAGTCTCTGTTCCGTAGAAAAACAGGACGAGGTGTGCGGAACTGTTAAATTCCGGCACACCTCGTAAATGGGTTGGAATGAAAAACGGCGGCTTACAGCTGCCCGATGGCTTCGGGAGTGAGACCGGTGGCTTGGGCGATGGTGTCTGTCGGCAAGCCCATCTGTTTGAGATTGCGGGCTACGTCAACTTTGCCTTCCGTTATGCCTTCCGCACGTCCTTCCGCACGTCCTTCC
>CALUOU010000105.1 GCA_944322335.1 uncultured Bacteroides sp. | reverse complement strand
ATAGCGGTTATTTCATTGCTTTTCTCGTCAACTTTCAGTTGGCCAAGCACAATATGGTTCTCACAGGCCCATGCGCTGACCATGTGTACAATGCTTTTGGAACCGTATTCACGGGTACCGCGCATACTCTTTCCATCGATACTGATAACCTCATTGTCAGTCAGTTCCGCAACAGAACGGGTCCAGGCGATGAAAGAGGATTCCAATTCTTCGGGATTGAGGGCGGAAAACACGCGGTTGAATGTGTCATGGGAAGGAATGCCTTCCGGAAGGCGGAGGAAAGTACGGAGCCACTCCTGCTTGGCCTTGCCGAAATTTTCCATGTCATTCCAGCTTTCCGCCCCACAGATAACGGAAGCTATGGCTATGAACAGGATGTCTTCCAACATATGGGCTTTGGTACGTTCCACACGAGGGGCTGTCAATTCAGAAAAGAAAGCAAATGGGCTATTCATCGTTTTTTTTACAAAGATAGAGATTTTAGGTATGTCCGCAAAATTTAGATGCGTTTGCCCTGAAAAACCCCCGCTTTTCTTTCCGAATCCGCCTGAATTGCACTATCTTTGTCCCCAAAAATTGATTTATAGAAGAACAAGACAACCATGGCTGTAACAATCAAGAAAGTGACCACCCGGCGGGATCTCAAACGTTTCATCCGCTTCAACTACGAACTATACAAAGGAAACCCCTACTCCGTGCCCGACCTGTATGACGACATGCTGGGCACCTTCAACAAGAAGAAGAACGCGGCATTCGACTTCTGCGAGGCCGACTATTTCCTGGCCTACAAGGAGGGAAAGCTGGTGGGGCGCGTGGCCGCCATCATCAACAGCCGCGCCAACGCGACATGGCAGAAAAAGGAAGTGCGTTTCGGCTGGATAGACTTCACGGACGATCCGGAAGTGTCCGAAGCCCTGCTGGGCGCCGTGGAAAGCTGGGGCAAGGAACGGGGCATGACCCACATCCAAGGCCCCTTGGGCTTCACCGACATGGACGCGGAGGGAATGCTGGTGGAAGGATTCGACCAGCTGGGCACCATGGCCACCATCTATAACTATCCCTACTACCCGCAGCACATGGAGCGGCTGGGCTACCGGAAAGACGCGGACTGGGTGGAGTTCAAGATCTATATCCCCGACGCCATTCCGGAAAAACACCAGCGCATCTCCGACCTCATCCAACGAAAATACGACCTGAAGATCAAGAAATACACCTCCGCAAGGAAGATCGCCAAGGACTACGGACAGGCCATCTTCGAGCTGGTGAACGAGGCGTACACGCCGCTCTACGGCTACTCGGCCCTGACACAGCGGCAGATCGACCAGTATGTCCGCATGTACCTGCCCATCCTGGACCTACGCATGGTGACCCTCGTCACCGACCGGGATGACCGCCTCGTGGCCGTGGGCATCTCCATGCCGTCGCTGTCCGAAGCCCTGCAGAAGTCACACGGCCGGCTGCTGCCATTCGGCTGGTACCACCTGCTGAAGGCGCTCTTCTTCAAACGCCGCGCCAAAATGCTGGATCTCCTGCTCGTGGCCGTGAAGCCGGAATACCAGAACAAGGGGGTGAACGCCCTGCTCTTCTCCGACCTCATCCCCGTCTACCAGAAACTGGGATTCGAGTATGCCGAAAGCAACCCGGAACTGGAGCTGAACGACAAGGTGCAGGCGCAATGGGGGTATTTCAGGACGGAACAGCACAAGCGGCGCAGGGCGTACATCAAGGAGATCGGGTGAGGAAGCCCCCTGACCGACCAAACAATTTTCCTCTTTTTCCCGTGTTGGACGGGAAAACGCGTAACTTTGCCACATGATAGAACAGAGAATATGGAGAACAACGATAAATTTAGCACACTGCCCTTAGAAAACGGAACGCCCGCAGCGGGCAACGAAGTGACATACACCGAAGAGAACATCCGGCACCTGGACGACATGGAACACATCCGGGTGCGATCCGGCATGTACATCGGACGCCTGGGAGACGGATCGCAGAGCGACGACGGAATCTACGTCCTGCTGAAAGAGACGCTGGACAACAGCGTCGACGAGTTCAAGATGGGGGCAGGCAAGAAGATCGAGGTCAACATCGGGGACAACCTGCGAGTCAGCGTGCGCGACTACGGACGGGGCATCCCCCAAGGCAAGCTCATCGAGGCCGTCAGCAAGCTGAACACCGGAGGGAAATATGACTCGAAGGCGTTCAAGAAAAGCGTGGGGCTGAACGGCGTGGGCATCAAGGCGGTCAACGCCCTGAGCAGCCGGTTCGAGGTGAGAAGCTACCGCGACGGACGGGTGAGGACGGCCGTGTTCGAACGGGGCGTGCTGAAAAGCGACACCACAGAGGACACGGACGAAGAGTCCGGCACTTACATCTTCTTCGAGCCGGACGACACCCTCTTTACGGGCTATGCGTTCCAGCCCCCGTTCGTGGAAAACCTGCTGAGAAACTACACCTACCTCAACACGGGCCTGACCTTTGTCTACAACGGACAGCGCATCGTCTCCCGACACGGACTGGAAGACCTGCTGAAGGACAACATGACCAGCGAGGGCCTCTATGACATCGTACACCTCAAAGGGGAGGACATCGAAATAGCCTTCACACACACCAACCAGTATGGCGAGGAGTATTATTCCTTTGTCAACGGCCAGCACACCACGCAGGGCGGAACCCACCAGAGCGCCCTGAAGGAACACCTGGCACGCACCGTCAAGGAGTTTTTCCAGAAGAACTTCGACTATGCCGACATCCGCAACGGACTGGTGGCCGCCATCGCCATCGACGTGGAGGAGCCGATGTTCGAGAGCCAGACCAAGACCAAGCTGGGCAGCAACAACATGTGGCCCGCCAATCCGCAGGAAAACAAACCGGCAGGCCCCACGGTGAACAAGCACGTGGGCGACTTCATCAAGACGGAAGTGGACAACTTCCTGCACAAGAATCCTCTCGTGGCCGACATCATGCTGCAGAAGATACAAGAGTCCGAGAAGGAACGCAAAGCCATAGCCGGAGTGACCAAGCTGGCACGCGAACGGGCGAAGAAGGCCAACCTCCACAACCGCAAGCTGCGCGACTGCCGCTACCACCTGAACGACGGCAAGGGAAAAGGGCAGGAGGACGAGTCGTGCATCTTCATCACCGAGGGCGACTCGGCCAGCGGATCCATCACCAAAAGCCGCGACGTGAACACGCAAGCCGTCTTCTCGCTGCGCGGAAAGCCTCTCAACAGCTACGGGCTGACCAAGAAGGTGGTCTACGAGAACGAGGAGTTCAACCTCCTGCAGGCCGCGCTCAACATCGAGGACGGACTGGACGGACTGCGCTACAACAAGGTCATCGTGGCCACCGACGCCGACGTGGACGGGATGCACATCCGCCTGCTCATCATCACCTTCTTCCTGCAGTTCTTTCCGGAGCTGATCAAGAAGGGGCACGTCTACATCCTCCAGACCCCGCTCTTCCGCGTGCGCAACAAGAGGAAGACCTGCTACTGCTACAGCGAGGAGGAACGGCTGGCCGCCATCGACGAGCTGGGACCGAACCCGGAAATCACCCGATTCAAAGGCTTGGGGGAGATCTCGCCCGACGAGTTCCGCCACTTCATCGGCAAAGACATGCGCCTGGAACAGGTCAGCCTGCGCCGCACCGACCAGGTGAAGGAGCTGCTGGAGTTCTACATGGGCAAAAACACCATGGAACGCCAGAGTTTCATCATCAGCAACCTGGTGATCGAAGAGGATCTGGTGAAATCCGAAGAATAAATGTCCGGATTCCGGATATTTGTGCTACCTTTGCGCCATTCATCAAAACGTAACAGACAATCATGACACGAGCCATATTTCCAGGCACCTTCGACCCCTTCACCGCAGGCCATGCCTCGGTGGTGCGCCGCGCCCTGACGTTCATCGACGAAATAGTCATCGGCATCGGCATCAACGAAAACAAGAACACCCATTTCCCCATCGCCCGGCGGGAGGAGATGATCAGCCGGTATTACCGCAGCGAGCCGCGCGTCAGCGTGCGGGCCTACGACAGCCTCACCATCGACTTCGCACGGCAAGTGGGCGCCAACCTCATCATCCGGGGCATCCGCACGGTGAAAGACTTCGAGTATGAGGAGACCATCGCCGACATCAACCGCAAGCTGACCGGCATAGAGACCATCCTGCTCTTCACCGAGCCGGAACTGACCTGCGTCAGCTCGACCATCGTGCGCGAGCTGCTGTCCTACGGCAAGGATGTCAGCCGGTTCCTGCCCGAAGGGATGAAGGTTAATGATTAATTTATAATTTATAATGTATAATGAATAATGAATATTGATCAGTGGTCAGTTGACAAGGTATCAGTCAGCGAGGCTGCGGGGACCGTTCCCCGTCAACTTGTCAACCCGAAAACTGAAAAACTGAAAAACCAAATATGAAAAAACGAAACTGTCTGTTCCTGCTCGCCCTCTGCTGCGCCTTGTCCGCACAAGCGCAAAAAACCGGCAGAGAGGCGCTGCGCAAGCTGCAGATGGCGGAATTTGCCATCGCCAACCTTTATGTGGACACCGTCGACGAAAACAGGCTGGTGGAAAGTGCCATCATCGAAATGCTCTCGCAGCTCGACCCGCACTCCACCTACAGCAACGCCGAAGAGACCCGCGAAATGAACCAGCCGCTGCAAGGAAACTTCGAGGGCATCGGCATCCAGTTCCAAATGGTGGAAGACACCCTGCTCGTCATCCAGCCCGTCAGCGGAGGACCGTCGGAAAAGGTGGGCATCCTGGCCGGAGACCGCATCGTGACGGTGAACGACACGGCCATCGCCGGCGTGAAGATGGGCACGGAGGACATCATGAAGCGCCTGCGGGGACCCAAAGGCACGGAAGTGGAGCTGGGCGTGCTGCGCCGGGGAGTGGACGGGCTGCTGCCTTTCACCGTGGAACGGGACAAGATCCCCATCCATAGCCTGGACGCGGCATACATGATCCAGCCCCACACCGGCTATATCCGAGTCAACCGCTTTGCCGCCACCACGGGAGAGGAGTTTCTCAAAGCCCTGAAAGACCTGCGGAAGGAAGGCATGGAAGACCTCATCCTGGACCTGCAGGGCAACGGGGGAGGATACCTGAACACGGCCATCGATCTGGCCAACGAGTTTCTGGAACAGAAAAACCTGATCGTCTACACGCAAGGACGCGCCGCGCGGCGAAGCAACTTCTACGCCAAAGGCAACGGACGGATGAGGACGGGAAGGCTTGTCGTGCTCGTGGACGAATACTCGGCCTCGGCCAGCGAGATCGTGACGGGCGCCATCCAAGACTGGGACAGAGGGGTCGTGGTGGGACGCCGCTCGTTCGGCAAAGGACTGGTGCAACGGCCCATTGACCTGCCCGACGGCTCCATGATCCGCCTGACCGTCGCACGCTATTACACCCCTGCCGGACGGTGCATCCAGAAGCCCTATGAAAGCGGCGAGGGAGAGGACATGCTCGACAGCTACAACAGCGACTTGCCGCACCGTTTTGACCATGGCGAGCTGATGCATGCCGACAGCATCCACTTCCCGGACTCGCTGAAGTATCAGACCCGCCGCCTGGCACGGACGGTCTACGGAGGAGGAGGCATCATGCCGGACTTCTTCGTGCCTATCGACACCACCCGGTATTCTGACTATCACCGGAACCTGGTGGCCAAAGGGGTCATCATCCGCAGCACCACCGGCTACATCGAGCGGCACCGGAGCGAACTGCGACAGAAATACAAGACTTTTGCCTCTTTCAACGAAAGGTTTGAAATTGACGATGAGTTTCTGACACAGGTGCGTGCCCTGGCTGACAAGGAAAAGATAGGGTTCGACGAGGAACAATACCGGCGCTCGCTCCCCCTCATCAGGACACAGCTCAAAGCGCTCATCGCCCGCGACCTCTGGGACATGAACGAGTACTACCAGGTGATGAACGCCACCAACGAGAGCGTGCGGCAAGCCCTGCACGTGCTCAACGACGGAAAATATGATCAGGTATTAGGTATTAGTGATTAGGTATTACTGATCACTCCCCGAACAGCCACCTGTTCAGCCAGCGGTTGATATAAATGTTGGCAACGGCGCATCCGGCTCCTATGGCCGCGCCGGCCAGCACGTCGGAGGGATAGTGTACGCCCTCGTTCATGCGCGACACCCCCACCGAACAGGCCCACAAAGCCGAGGGGGCGATGACATACCACTTGGGGTACCTGACACTGAGCGAAGTGGCCAGGGCAAAGGCCGTGGCCGTATGTCCGGAAGGGAAGGAAGGGCTGTGCTCTCGGCTGTAGGCATGCACACGGTCGGGATAGCGCTCGTAAGGGCGGTCTCGGCCCACTATGTACTTGAGTCCGTAGGTCAGGGCAAAAGCGCCGGCCACCGTGGTACCCACATAGACGGCGTCTTTCATCAGCCGACGGTCGTCCTTTATCCAGGCCGCCAACGCCATCGCCACCGGAACGCCAACGGCCACGTAAGGCTCGGTGCGCGAAATCACCCTGTTGCAGTCGCGCACAAACCGGCCGTCCCAACTGTTGACCTTGTGCAAAGTATTGATGTCCCAATTCTGAGCGAAAGCAGCAAATACAACAAACCAGATAAAATATACAAATACACAGCTTCGTTTCATGTCTTTTTTATATTAGTGAGCCGCAAAGATAGGGCAAATCTATTGTTTTTCACCAAAAAAGCCTATCTTTGTTCGCAATATCAAGAGTGAAGCATCCTTATGACTACAGAAATGCATTGCCACCGACAAACAGACTGCAGCTCTTGTCCCCATGCCGGAACCTCAAGAGCGTTTGTTTACCGCCATTTTGCCAAGGGACAACACTTGCCGGCCGAAAAGTGTACGCAAAACTGGATTCTCTGTCTCATTAAAGGCCAGCTGCTTGTCAACAGCGAAGAATATCCGGGCACCAACCTGCGGGAAGGCGACCTCATCCTGCAAGCCATCGGCTCAAAGCTGGAGCTGCTGGCACTGAGCGATGCGGATGTCGTGATCTGCACGTTCAACGAACTGTCCACCTTCTGCGAATCTTATTACAAGGAAATACTCGACCAGGCGTTCGCACCCCTTACCTACACGCCGCTGAGAGCGATTCCCCCGCTGGCACGTTTTCTGGAAGGGCTTCTGGAATACCTGAAAGAGGAGGGGCCGGCCTGTGCCTCCTATCTCGACCTCAAAGCACAGGAGCTGGCTTTCCTGCTCATCTCTTACTACCCCATCCAACAGCTCCACACCTTCTTCTACCCCATCAGCGTCTACACGGAGAGCTTCCATTACTTCGTCATGCAGAACTATGAGAAGGTGAAGAACGTGGAGGAGTTCGCCCATCTGGGCGGTTATACCACCACGACTTTCCGCCGCCTCTTCAAAAACATGTATGGCGTTCCGGTGTATGAATGGATGCTGGCCAAGAAGCGGGAAGGCATCCTGGACGACCTCCGCTTCTCCAAGATGCGCATATCGGACATCTGCGCCCGCTACGGATTCGAGTCGCTCTCCCACTTCGCCCATTTCTGCAAAGACTCCTTCGGCGACACGCCGCGCTCCCTGCGCAAACGGGCCGCCAACGGCGAGAAAATCACGATCCTGAAATAGCCGTCCACATCCCCCTCATGGCCTCGCGCAGCCTGCCCCACTCTGCCGGCGGATAGAGGAAGTGCGTGCTCCGGGGCAGCTCCAATGTCTGTAGCCACTCCGGCGACACCCGCCGGCGGAAACACTGCAGGCTGCGGCGCGCGTCCACCAGCTCATCGCGCATACCCTGCACCACCAGCAACGGCACCGCCAGCCGGGGCAGTCCCCGCCGCACCGTCCGCATCATCGCAAAGAGGTCGCGCAGGCGTGGCAACCAACGGAGATAGCCCAACGTGGATCCGGGAGCCACATTCACCGCATGGCGCATGGCCTCCACCTCGGCATCGTCCGTCTCTGGCTGATAGCGCACGTCCAGAATATGCCTCACCGCACGCCCCGCCACCCACACATGCAGCGGACACCCGATGACCACCACCCCCGCTATCCGCTCCGCATCGTGCAGCCAGGCCAACATGGAGAGCAGCCCGCCCATGGAGTGCCCCACCAGAAATATGTGGTCATACTCCCGCCTGCACCGCTCCACCGCCTCATACACGCAATCCTCCCACGCCTTCCGTCCCGACCGGGCAAACGCCCCGGCCGTTCCCCCGTGTCCGGGCAGCGAAAGCACAACACTGTCCATGCCCATCTCTCCCGCCCATGCGGCAGGCTCGCGAAACTGTTCTGTCCCCTCGGTGATGCCGTGGACAAAGATCACGACTGCACGGGCACACACCCCGCCGTCGGCCTTGCGGATAAAAGATAATTGTGGAGTAAACACTGCTCTTATACTATTATTATATTGCGTTCATACCATTTTCATTTAGCCCGATAGTTCATCAAAGCCCGCACGCGCTGCCCACCGTCCCCCCCCTGTCATACAACAGTCCGATGCACCGGCCTCTCCCCCTCAAAACATATCAGTGAATGGATTGCCCCCTGATGAACCTATGGGCAAAAATAGGGATTTTCCGGATTCCTTGTCAGCAGATGACATAAAAAGTATAAAAAAACCGTCAATGCAAACACCAGCGGCACGCTTTTCCCCCGTGAAAGCACCGGGGAGACAGGCGGGTAAACGGGCACTGCAACCATAGAACGATGGAACGTAGAGAGCATACCCGACTGCCACGGTGTAGTCGTAACGTTGTAGAGACGCGATTAGCTTCGCTCAAAACATCTTCTATTTTTATATAGCGGTATAGTCATCGCGTCTACTCGCACGCCATGCACCCCGCACGCATTGCCAGCATAGCCCGGCGCACGTGTGCATGTCCGTGATCGTAACAAACACCATAACTTCTATAATTCCTTACCATCTTTATTGATAGACAGAAAGGCAAAAACAAGCCAGAATCCTGTATTCTTCACAATCTGAAGGCATAAAAAACAGAATATGCTTTCTCTTTTCAAACAAAATACATACTTTTGCAGGCGTTCCCACGCCGAATAGCGATGAGCCACAAGGGCAGACTGCCTGAACTGAGCAACATCGCGGGACAAAACATGGATTACTGCGGTAACCCAATGTTGGTGATGGGAGCATAGATAAATAGAAGGCGTTTACATACGCTATGTTCTTAACGTTCTGAAATCTCGCAAATAGAAGACGTAGCAAAGAACTTAGCAACGGTAGATGCCACGGGTATGATGTATATATGCAAGCCCATAGTGTACCCTTCCCACAGAATGGAGAAGGGGAGATGGGTGTGTACTGTATAATCGTATCGGCGTGGGGTCTGCGTTGCTCGTTCAGCTACATCGGGCAATGCGAGAGCCTCAGAACGTGGGACGAGTGACGGTACAGTTTCCCACGTCTTTTTTTATCTATCTCTGAAAATAAACTTTCACACTGCCAAGTCTGGGGAAATTGCAGGCGGACATTGATATTATATGATATTCAATTCATTCCAGTTTCTCTGGCTTTTCCCGCTCATCTTTGCAGGCTACTATTTCCTGCCCTGCCTGTTCACCCGTTCCAAAGAACGGAGATCTGACATAGCCAACAAACTGCTTTTAGTCATTTCGTATGCATTATACATGCAATGGAACGCGGCATACGCACTGATTCTCTTAGGGGTGACTGCCGTCACCTACGGCTTTGCCTTGTGGATAGAAAGGCAAGAGGCTGACCGACACAGGAGGAAACTGCTGATA
>CALUOU010000104.1 GCA_944322335.1 uncultured Bacteroides sp. | reverse complement strand
TTCCTTCTGCTCTTCCTTCTGCTCTTCCTTCTGCTCTTCCTTCTGCTCTTCCTTCTGCTCTTCCTTCTGCTCTTCCTTCTGCTCTTCCTACCGCTCTTGCTTCAGCACTGTTTTTTTTGCTTAGTTCTTTCTGATAATCCATGATAACCAGTGTGTCGCGGTAGCTTTTGATGCTTCTGTCATAGATCATCCGTTCTTCTTGGCTCATGGAAGCGAGGCTTACGATCTGTTCCAGTTTCTCGAAAACGGCATTGCGTGCCTTGAAGGGGAGCCTCTGCAATGTCTCCATATTCTTCAACACATAGATCCAGCGTTCGAAATCGTTTTCACATTCACTCTCCTCTTTTTTGAAATAAGGAAGTTGCAGGAAGATGAAGCGCATTTTGCTTGAGAACAATTCGTGTGTTTCCCGGTCGGTCAGCACAATGTCCGTGCGCAACTTATGTGGCATGTTTGACATCTTGAAGTTCAGGAGGAACACACCGTAGACGGCTTTTAGCCCGTATTTCCAGTAGGTTCCTCTTGCGGCCTGGCGGGCAATGGCTTGCGAGAGGTAATAGATGGTCCGGTCTTTGAAATTGAGATGTTCCTGATTCTGCATTTCCACGATGAACTGCTCTCCATTTTCATCCGTGCAATAGATGTCGTAGATCAATGTGCGGTCGTTGTCGTAGAGGGGCACCTGTTCTTTGTCGAGAAACCGGATGTCTTTCACCTTCCGTTCGCCTTCCAACAGGGCGTTCAGAAAGTCGATCAGCATGGCTTTGTTGATCTCTTGTCCGAAGATCAGCTTGAAGCCTACGTCGGTAAAGGGGTTGATGAATTTTGGCATGGTCTTTTGTCTTTTTAGGGTTATACTGGCACAAAGATAATGCTTTTCCGCGAAAATCAGGACCGGTGGCGTGCTTTTCGCCGGGTCGCCTCATCAGAAGGTGATGTACGTCCGGGACAGGCCGTCGTCAGAAAGCGTCCGTTGCCTTTTTGCCGGAGAAATGCGTGTTTGGCTGTCAAAAGGATGCGTATGTTCTCTATATGCTGACAGCCTCTGTTTCCAAAACCGTCCAAATAGAGTCTTGATTTGGATAGATCTTGCATAAAGATGTGGAATAAACCGTGTTTTCGGGGAAAATGGCGGGTCACAGGCGGGCGGATGACGCATGAAAACGGTGCCGGATCATGCATGCGGCTGTTCCGGATGACGCGTGCGGCACTTCGAAGACATGCGTGCGGCGTAAACGGATGACGCGTGCGGCGGAACCGGACATTGTTCTCTCCGGCTTTTTCCGCTTGGGAAGAGGGGGCGGAAACGCTGTTTGGAATGTAAGGATTTCGCTATTGTTTTGAAATACAGCTTGATGTGGATTTTCGTTCCGTTTTTTAGAGCGGACCGTCCAGGCGGGCGGAAACAGGCGATTCTGGGGGAGGAAGCGATGCAAAGTGTCAGATTGTCAACCTTTCCCTAAGCTTGTTTCGTGCGATGTTGCGGTCCTGTTCTGCGTGGGTATAAAGACGGAAACGAGGTGTGCCGGAACCGTCGTTCTGACACACCTCGCCCAATGGGATGTCGGATGCGGCTTGCAGCTTAGAATCTCACCGTCTTCTTCTCTCCTGAACGGAAGGTCACGATGATGCTGCCGTCAGCTTGCGTTTCGGCGGAGGTGACGGGCGAAAGCTCTTCGTCGGTGAACGGAGCGTCGCTTTTCTTCCACAGCATGAGCGTGACGCATGTCTTTTCCTTGCCGGCTTCTAAGGGGGCGGTGAGGGTGTTCAGGGCACACTCCTCGCTCACGGGGTGCAAGCCGACGGGACGGAAGGTGGCGCCTTCTCCCCAGCCGTTATAGGCGATCAAGGCCAGCTGGTATTCGCCGTTGTCGAGGATGTGGGCCGTCTGTCCGTTCACGGTGCGGGTCAGCGAGTCGATGGGCTGGTCAAGGCGCGGCAGGGAATAGTGGCCTAAGGTCAGTGTGGTGGCCACGGGACTTGTCACTTTGTCTACGCGCAGGATGCCGTCGGCCAGCGGAATGTCTGCCAGGCGGAAACGGATGTCGGGATTGGTCTCCAATACGGCGTCGCGGTAGTAGATGTCGTTTTCAAACTTCTGGAAGTCATACAGGCGCATCACTTCCCATTGGTTTTGTGCGTTGCGCACGCCGTAGTTCATGGAGATCTCGCCGTCAGGCCCGTCGGCCATCCAGGGGAAAGCCGTGTTGTAGGCCAGCTTGTTGTAGTTTTCCGTGCTGCGGAATTTCTGCCAGTCGTTGGCCACTTTCTCGTGACACCACGAGCGCACTTCAGAGGCGCCGATATTGGGATAGTTGGTGATGAGCAGGGTGGAGGCCGGCTGGAACTTGTTGTATGCCTTGCCGGGCTTCAGCTCTTCAGCCCACGGGCCTTCGTTCTCTTTGGCTGTCCAGAACGGATGGTCTTCGGGCAGGAGCAGGGCCAGGAACGCTTTGCCGCACCAGAACACACTGCCCCGGCAGCTGTAGATCTGCACGGCAGGAGCGAACGGGCCGTAGAAGCCCATGGTGGGAATGCGGTCTTCCAGGAAACCGGGATGTTGCAGGAACTGCAGCAGGGTGGCCGATGAGATGTGCCGCAGCCAGCCGTAGTCGGCATCGGTGTTGCCCGTCAGAGCCAGCATGGAGAAAGGCACCACGGCGGCAAAGCGGTAGCAGATGCTCCGTCCCCACATGTTCATGCGGCCGTCGCGCGCGAACAGGTAAGGATAGTTGTCCGTCAGGTCAGCCTGGTTCTTGAGGTACTGTCGGGCCAGTTCGGGGTAGAACTTGCCGTAGTAGTGCGCCCAAAGCGGACCGTACATCTGGAAGGCCCACATGCTGTAGTAGTCATAGGCAGGGCTGTCGTTATACCAGCCTTCTCCCCGGTAGGCTGCCAGCGTGCGCTCGATGTTCTCCTTCAGGCGGGAGTCGGTGATGGTGTAGCCTTTGTCTTTGAAGAAGCTCAGGACAAAGATGTTGAAGAACCGCCAGTTGGAGTCGATGGTGGGTCCGTCGCCATAGCTCAGCATGGTGTGGGCCAGCGAATCTTTTTGGGCTTGCGTCAAGGGATCCCACAGCACTTCAGGCGCGACGGTGAGCGAGATGGCCAGCGCGCCAAACTCCACCAGCGTCTGGCTGGGACCTCCGTCCTTGGCGCGGGGGGCGATGTAGTTGTTGCTGCCCGGCCGACTCAGGGAGACCAGCTGGTGGCGGTAGTAGTCGGCCACGCGGATGCCGTTCAGCTCCAGATCCGGATTCTCGCGCAGGAGCGGAGCGGCCACAAAGAGGGTGCGGCACAGGCCTTCCAGCTTGGCCACGGGCACCTGGCCTTCACTGTTGGGATAGGTCTTGTCCAGCTGTTTGGGGAAGTACATGGGGGCATCCAGCGAGTCGATGTAGCTGAACGCGCCGTCCAGCAGATAGGTGGCGGCGTCGATCCAATGTTGTCGTGTCATGCCGGTGTAAGGGCTTGTCTCCAGATCGGGCTGTTCCACTTGGAACACCCGGTTCTCTTCACTGTCGGCAGATGCGTTGTTTTTTGTCCCACATCCTGCGACGGTCAGCAGCAGGGTCAGAACGCCTGCTTTCCAAAGGTCTTTGCAATGTCTCATGTTCGTTTGGTATTAAAAAAACGGGTTTAATGGGTTAGTTGAATGTTGCAAAGATACCCTTTTTCCATAAAGTAGATGTTTGATTATCGGTCATAAAAGGTAAATTATACGTCAAAAGAGCCTGTCCCCTTTCGTCCATTCAAGTTTTTTGCATATGTTTTTCTGAAAAAGGAGGATTTTTATGGAATTATATCGCGGAGGATATATGGCGGTTGTGAGCGTATATGAATGCCGGCAAAGTCCGGCAGGGATGTGATGGAGGTTTACAACTCTTGGATTGTCCCCAGGATAGGCAACTATAACAGCTCCCTGTATTATGAAAGCCCCGATTATCTCTATGCGTCTTATTGAGGAAGGGAGGCCGTTGCAGGCTGCTTCCCTTCCCGCTTACAGTTTCGTTTCCCCTTCGATGAAGTTTTCCAGGAAAAGGTGCTCGCCGTCGAACACGGCGTAGGTGAAATAGCGGATCCAGTCGCCCAGCACCAGAACGCGGGCGGTGGCGCTCAGCATCAGGTCCAGCTCGATGTGGCGGTGTCCGTAGATGAAGTAGTTGATGTTGGGGTGAGACTTCAGGTATTCTTTGGTGTAAAGGACGAGCGGCTCTTGGTCTTCCCCCATGTAGTCGGGCTCTTTCCCGTCCACCCGTTTCAGGCGGCTGTGTTTGGCCCATTTCAGCCCTAAGGTCACGCTCCAGCGCGGGTGCAGGGTGGAGAAGAGCGTCTGCATCGTATGGCTGTGGAAGAGTGTGCGCAGCAGCTTGAACTTCCGGTCGGGGTCGCCCAGACCGTCTCCGTGTGCCAGATAAAACTCTTTGCCGTATATTTCCGTAGTGATGGGATGGCGGTGGAGGATGACGCCGCACTCTTTTTGCAGATAGTCTCCGCACCAGATGTCGTGGTTGCCGGTGAAGAAATGCACCTCGACGCCCCGGTCGGTCAGTTCGGACAGCTTGCCTAAGAAGCGTGTGTAACCCTTGGGGACAACCGTCTTGAACTCATACCAGAAGTCAAACATGTCGCCCAACAGATAGACGGCGGCCGTGTTGTGCTTGATGCTGTCCAGAAAGTTCACGAGCCGGCGTTCCTGTGTGCGGCCGTGTTCGATGGCGAGCGAGCCTAAATGGGCGTCGGAAAGGAAATATACGTTTTTCATACGATGGCTGATGGTAAATGGTTAAGTGTGGTTATTGGGAAGGGAGAAGCGGGACGGAGAGGACGCAGACCGGTTCTGATGATCCGTCCGCGCCCTTTCCGGCATGTCTCTTATTTGAACAGTCCGTCCAGGAAGGTATAAAAGGCAGGGTCTTCGCCTACCACCACCTTGGCGATCTTGCCTTCCGGATCGACAACGATCTTCGTGGGATAGCCTTCGATGAGGTAAAGCGTGCTGATGTCGGAGTCGCCTTCGCCGTTGCGCACGTGCAGCCACGGCAGTTTGTGCTCCTCTACGGCAGCCTTCCACTTCTCTTCCGTGTCGCGGCAGTCGATGCCCAGGATCTCCATCTTGCCTTTATACTTGCTGTAATACTTCTTCATTTCGGGGAAACCCTTGATGCACCATCCGCACCAGCTTCCCCAGAAGTCCAGCACCACGTACTTCCCACGCAGCGAGGAGAGGGAAAGGTCGTTGCCGTGGATGTCTTTCAGGGTGAAGTCAGGAGCCATGGCACCTTCCGACACCGCTTTTTTGGCGTCCATCTGCGTCTGCACCTGTTTGAGCAGCATGTCCATGGTGTTGTAGAGCGTGGACATGCGTCCGGTCTTCACTTCCTCGCTCACCTGCGGCAGCAGCTCCTGCACGAGTTCGAAGCCCATCTGGGTGAGCAGGTAGAGCGAGACTTCGCTGTCCAGGTGCTGGCGTATCCAGTCGGCCTTCATCACCTGCATCCGTTCTGTGATGTCTGCGATCGGCCTTCCCATCCGGATGATGGAGTCCATCGGCACGCCGTCCTTTTGCATCCGGATGGCTATGTTGGTGATGGAGTCTATCTGCTGTTCCAGCGGCTCCCAATTCTGCAGAGCCTCGCTATAGGCTGTATAGAAGTCGCTGCCTGTCACCTGATAGTCCTGCATGCTGCCGTTCACGCCCACCTTGTCTCCCGGAAACAGCAGGATGTCGATGTGTTCGCGCATGTTCACCATCTCATTGCCGGATGGTTTGGGGAGGATCGATACCATGGTCGGGATGGAGTCCGCGCCGGTCTGGATGGAGAATTTTCCGTCTTTCAGGGGCAAGGTGTCTTGGCGCACGTTGCCGAACTGTGTCAGCGGGAAAGTCACGGGGTAGCTCACTGCCAGGATTGTGTCGTTTTCCACTCCTGTCAGGGTGCCGTTCAGGATGGCCTTCTGGGGGCCGGACTGGCAGGCGCATAACAAGGCTGCGCTTGCCGTCATTGCGATAAAAGTTCTCTTCATTGTGTATAGTTTGTTTTTTGATTTCTTGATCGGGATGGCTCCCTCTGCCGGAAGGTTCCCGCTTTAGAGGAATCCCAGCTCCAGTTTGGCTTCTTCGCTCATCATGTCTTTGTCCCATTCCGGTTCGAAGACCAGGCTGATGGTGGCGGAAGCCACACCTTCGATGGATTCGATTTTCTGCCGCACGTCCTCCATGATGAACTCGGCCGCCGGACAGTTGGGGGCGGTCAGGGTCATGTCGATGGAGACTTTGCCGTCATCGGCCACGTCAATCTTGTAGATCAGCCCCAGGTCATAGATGTTGACGGGTATTTCAGGGTCGTACACCGTCTTGAGCATGGCGACTATCTTTTCTTCTGTTTCAAATTTGGTCATATGTTGTTGTTTTTCTGTTCAGGCGGCAAAACTACGGATTTTTGCGCAAGAAGGCAAACAAATAAGCGGAAAAGGGCGGCCCGCAGCCTTCGTTGTGCTGTCAATTGGGCTGTTTGGGCAGTCTCCACATGTTCAGCAGGGGCGGAATCTCTTTCCATTGTGAGGCCCACTCCTCCTGGAGGTATTTGTACACCTGCGGCGCGTCTTGGATGAACAGCCCCGTGTTGGTGTCGATCAGGTTGCGGTAGGTGTTGGAGACGGAAAGCTTCTTCATGGCAGTCTCCATGTCGATGCGTTCGTCCGCCATCAGGTAGTTGACCAGTTCGTTGGTGATGCATTCAATCCTGAAAAATTCGTTGTTTGTCATTTGTTGCGGTAATTAGTGATTAGTATGGTGATTAGTGATCGCGTCACATGTCTGCTATAGGCTCGTTCCCTCATGGGCTTGGCAAGCTTATTTTCTGATCTGTCCGTTTCCTTCGATCACCCATTTGTAAGTGGTGATCTCTTCCAGTCCCATGGGACCCCGTGCGTGCAGCTTCTGGGTGCTGATCCCTATTTCGGCTCCCAGTCCGAACTGGGCGCCGTCGGTGAACGAAGTCGGCGCATTGACGTAGACACAGGCAGCGTCCACGTCCCTGCAGAACCGGGCCGCATGTCCGGAGTCTTCAGTCACGATGCTTTCGCTGTGTTTGGAGCCGTAGCGGCGGATGTGAGCCAACGCTTCCTCCAGGGAGCCTACGGTCTTGACAGCCATTTTATAGTCCAGGAACTCGGTGCCATAGCTTTCGGGGACGGACGGGAGAAGAAGATCGGCCGGATAATGTCCGTTGAGTGCGGCTTGTGCCTGCTCGTCGGCATAGATCAGGACATGGCTTTGCTGTAAGGGAGCGCAAAGGGCAGGCAGGTCGGGCAACCGCTCCTTGTCCACCAACAGGCAGTCCAAGGCGTTGCACACACTGACGCGGCGGGTCTTGGCGTTGTTCACGATGGCCGCTCCTTTTTTCAGGTCGCCGGTGCGGTCGAAGAACGTATGGCAGATGCCGGCTCCGGTCTCGATGACGGGGATGGACGCGTTCTGGCGCACAAAGCGGATCAGCTCGCCGCTCCCTCTCGGAATGAGCAGGTCCACGTAGCCTTCGGCATGCAGCAGCTGGGCGGTCGACTCGCGGTCGGCGGGCAGAAGCTCGGCCACGTGTGGAGAGAGGCCGAAGGCTTCCAGCACTTGGCGGATGATCCCGATAATGGCGCGGTTGGAGCAGTCGGCGTCACTTCCTCCCTTCAGCACACAGGCATTCCCGCTCTTGAGGCAGAGCGAAAACACGTCGAAGGTCACATTGGGGCGTGCCTCATAGATGATGCCGATCACTCCGAAGGGCACGCTCACTCGCCTGATGTGCAGTCCGTTGGGCAGGACGTTGTCTTTCAGGACCCGTCCCAAGGGAGAGGGCAGTGAAGCCACGTTGCGCATGTCGGAGGCAATGCCTTTCAAGCGTTCTTCAGTCAGCTTCAGACGGTCATATTTGGGATTGGCAGGATCCATGCGTGCCAAGTCTTTCCGGTTCTCAGAGAGAATGTGTTCGGTTTGTGCCAAGGCAGCGTCTGCCACGGCTTCCAGAACCTGGTTGATACGCGCGTCGCTCAATGCCGGCAGCTGGCGGCTGGCTTCTTGTACGGCGGCAAAAATGGGTGTGAGAGACATAAGCTAAAGATGTTTTTTTTATTTCATATTCTGTTCGGCTGCAAATGTAGTGATTCATTTGGAAAGGGCAAGGCTATGTGACAAACTTTTGTCGGATTTTGTGGGCGCGTATGCCGCGCGAATGGCAATGTCCGTCATCTCCATCAAACAGGACCGCGAGAAATACACACACCGTTCGTGAGAGATACGCGTGCCATCCGCGAGAGATATGCCATGTTCCAACGCATTCATAGTCAGAGCCTTTTGATGCAGTCCGATTCTGTCTTGCTATGGGCTGTGATGTGTCGGCATTTTCCGCATATGTTTTTCATTCTGATAGCTTACAGGCGATTTCTGCTGACAAGGCGAGAAAAAGAGGCTGTCCCTATGTGTTTTTCCCAAATTCGTTACGTCATATATATAAGGTGTATAGCCTCGCGGTTATCCGTCCAAACATTCCACCATTTTGTCTTGTAAATCCTCCTGTTTTTCTCCTAAAAACAAAGACTTAAAGGACGAATTTGAAATACTTTCCGCTTACATCTGTCCTGCTATTTAAAAATATTGCGTATTTTTAAAGATTTTCCTGTTTGATGATGATTTACCTAAAAAATTTTATTTATGTTTGCACCGTTGATGCTTAAAAAGATTGCAAAATAAAGTGGAAATGGAAACATGTACAGACGGAAATAGGAAAAGCAAAAAACTAAGCGATCGCCTGGATGATATTCACGACAGGTTCTTATACGTTTTGGAGCAAAAAAGGATTTACTTGGACGCTCACATCAACCTTGTCAAACTGAGCCAGCTGCTGTGTACCAATACGACCTACCTTTCCCGAACCATCAACACTCATTTCCATTGCAACCTGAAGACACTGCTCAACCGCTACCGCATAGCCTATGCCAAGGAGCTGTTGAAAGGGGAGAAATGCAACATCAATACGCTGCCCGCCAGATGTGGTTTCGTTTCGCGGAGCACGTTTTATGCCGCATTCTCCCGCTTTGAGCATACAACGCCCATAGAATACTGGATGCGGCATCACGACATCGAAGTGGATGAGGAGCAGTCAATCATGAAGAGAACAGGCACGTGAACGATAGATATTATAAATTCTATATTTTTTTAACTAAACATTATTACTATTTTTTTATGAAAAAGTGGACTTATTTGGTTGCTGCCTGCATGTTGGCGGGCACAACACCGGTACTTACCGGATGTATTGACAACGATGAGCCGACGGGGATTGAGCAACTGCGTGTGGCTAAATCGGAACTGATCAAGGCCAAAGCTGCTGTAGAGGCTGCACGTGTTGCTGAAGTGCAAGCTAACGCAGCCTTGCTTCAAGCGCAAGCCGAATTGGAACAAGCTAAAGCTCGTAACCAAGAGGCGGAGGCTGCCATAAACGAAGCTAAAGCCAAGCAAGAAGAGGCTAAAGTTGAACTCCAGAACATTCAGAACGAAGCTGAAAGAGCTAAACTGGAGGAACTGATTAAAGAATATGAAAGAGAACAACAGCGTTGGGAAGCAGAACAAGCTGCCGCTGCTTTAGCTGCAGAAAATGCGCAGAAGGAGTGGGAACTGGCTTACAAACAACTGGAAGTAGAATATGAGAAGGCTTTGGTTGAATTGGCTAAGGCAAAAGCTGAGTTGACAGAACAGCAACAAAAGATTCTTGCACCCTATATGACCGCTGTCAATGTGGCTTTGGAGGCATACAGAGGGGTCGCAGACAAAGTGACTGAGAGACAACGTAAGTTGGCAAAAGCCATCGCTGATGTAGATGT
>CALUOU010000103.1 GCA_944322335.1 uncultured Bacteroides sp. | reverse complement strand
AGAACAGAAAAAAGCCAAGCGCTAACCACTAAACACCAATCAACAAAATGAACTGTCTGAAAAGAAATCTGTCAGCTGTCCGTTACCGGCTGGCAATGATATTATCAATCTGTCTGACAATGAACCAATCTGTCATGGCACAATCTGAAAACGGAACAAGCCTGCTGCCCACGCTGGAGGATCTTATCCCCGGCGGATCTTCTTACCGTTTCACCCAAAGCCTGTATGGGCTGCAGTGGTGGGGAGACCGCTGCATCAAGCCGGAGACCGACTCCCTCTTTGTGGTCGAACCTGAAAAAGGAAAAGAGTCCCTGCTTTTCACCCGCGACGCGGTCAACCGGGCTCTGAAAGCCGCACAGGCTCCGGAAGTGGGCAACCTGGAACATGCGCTCTTCCCCTGGCCGGAAAAGACACAGGCGCTTTTCGCACTGACAGGGATGTATGCTGTCTACGACTGGAATGCGGAAGAGGCCCGCGTCATCCGGCGGTTTGACAAAAAAGCAGCCAACACAGACTGTGAGCCACAACGGATGAATGTGGCCTATACGATTGGCAACAATCTGTACGTGAACGGCAGGCAGGTGACGGACGAGCCTGAGGGGGTGGTCTGCGGACAGCCGGTGCACCGCAACGAATTCGGCATCTGCAAAGGGACGTTCTGGAGCCCCAAAGGCAACTTCCTGGCTTTTTACCGCATGGACGAATCGATGGTGGCGCAATACCCGCTGGTGGACATCACGGCACGGACAGGGAAAACGGACCTCGTGCGCTACCCCATGGCGGGCATGACCAGCCATGAGGTGACGGTGGGCATTTACAGCCCGGACACGGAGAAGACCGTCTTCCTGGACACGGGTGACCCTACAGACCGGTATTTTACGAACATCGCCTGGGCGCCGGACGAAAAAAGCCTTTTCCTGATCGAGGTGAACCGCGACCAAAACCATGCCAGACTCTGCCGTTACGACGTGCGGACGGGCAAGCAGACAGGCGTGCTTTACGAAGAGACGCACGAGAAATATGTGGAGCCGCAGCAGCCGATCCGTTTCCTGCCGTGGGATGAAAGCAAGTTCGTCTGCCAAAGCCAGCGGGACGGGTGGAACCACTTGTACCTGATGGACGTAGACAGGCCCGGCGAACACACCCGGCTGACCCGGGGGGAATGGGTGGTGCAAAGCATCGTGGGATTTGACGAAAAGAGAAAGGAAATCATCATCACCGCCTCCAAGGAATCTCCCTTGCAGACCAATGTCTATAAGGTGCGCGTCAGAGACGGCCGCCTGACACGGCTGGACAATGGGGAGGGCGTACACACCCCCTCGCTCTCCGCTTCGGGCACATACCTGACAGACCGGTGGTCAGGGCCGGAGACGCCGTGCAAGATCGGAATCACGGCCACGGCAAACGGCAGACAGACTTCCGAACTCTTCTCGGCTCCCGACCCCTTTGAAGGGCTGGTGATGCCAACGGTGGAAACGGGTACCCTGAAGGCGGCGGACGGAAAGACGGATCTGTACTGGCGGATGCTGAAGCCACGGGATTTTGATCCGAAAAAGAAATATCCGGTGATAGTCTATGTCTATGGAGGGCCGCACGCCCAGATGATCGTGGCCAACCACATGTATGCCGCACGGGGATGGGATCTCTACATGGCCAACAAGGGCTACATCCTCTTCACGCTCGACAACCGGGGCAGCCAGAACCGGGGTCTGGAATTTGAGAACTGCACTTTCCGCCATTTAGGTGTCGAGGAGTGTAAAGACCAGGTTTGCGGAGTGGAGTTTCTGAAGAGTCTGCCTTATGTGGACAGCAAGCGGATCGGCGTACACGGCTGGAGTTTCGGAGGCCACATGACAGTGGCTTTGATGTTGCGTTATCCGGAAGTGTTCAAAGCGGGTGTGGCCGGCGGACCGGTGATCGACTGGAAGTATTACGAGGTGATGTATGGCGAACGGTATATGGACACGCCCCGGCAGAATCCTGAAGGGTATCGTCAGTGTGACCTGAAACAGGCCGCCGCCAACCTGAAAGGCCACCTGCTGATCATCCACGATGACCACGACGACACGTGTGTGCCTCAACACACGCTCTCGTTCATCAAGGCATGTGTGGATGCCCGCACTTATCCGGACTTGTTTATCTATCCGGGACATAAGCATAACGTCATGGGACGAGACCGCGTACACCTGCATGAAAAGATCACCCGTTACTTTGAGGATTATCTCAAGTAGCGGTTGGCGATGACACCTGTCGTTAAACATCAAACACCATTTATATATTATGAACATCTTACTATTAGGCTCCGGGGGACGTGAACACGCCTTGGCATGGAAGATTGCCCAAAGCCCCCGGACAGACAAGCTCTACATCGCGCCCGGCAATGCCGGAACAAAGGATGTGGGCGAGAACGTGGACATCAAAGCGACGGACTTTGACGCGCTGAAAGTGTTCGCTCTGGAGCGTGACATCCAAATGATCGTAGTGGGGCCGGAAGACCCTTTGGTGAACGGAATCTATGACTGTTTCAAAAACGATGTGGCTACCCGCAACATTGCCATCATCGGTCCCAGCCGCATCGGCGCGCGACTGGAAGGAAGCAAGGAGTTCGCCAAACACTTCATGCAACGCCATAACATCCCCACAGCCCGATACCTGAGCGTCACGGCGGAGAACCTGAACGAAGGACTGGCTTTCCTGGAAACCCTGCCGGCTCCTTACGTGCTGAAAGCCGACGGCCTGTGTGCCGGAAAGGGAGTGCTCATCCTGCCTACCCTGGCCGAAGCGCAAAAAGAGCTGAAGGAGATGCTGGACGGCATGTTCGGACAAGCCTCGGCCACCGTGGTGATCGAAGAGTTTCTGAGCGGCATCGAATGCTCCGTGTTTGTCCTGACCGACAGCGAGCATTACAAAATCCTGCCCGTAGCCAAAGACTATAAACGCATCGGCGAAGGAGACAAAGGACTGAACACAGGCGGCATGGGCAGCGTCAGTCCGGTGCCTTTTGCAGACAGCGAGTTCATGGAGAAAGTGCGCACACGCATCATCGAGCCTACCATCAACGGCCTGCAGGAAGAGGGAATCATCTACAAAGGATTCATCTTCCTGGGACTGATCAACGTGAAAGGGGATCCTATGGTGATCGAATACAACGTGAGAATGGGCGATCCGGAAACGGAAAGCGTCATGCTACGCATCCAGAGCGACCTGGTGGATCTGCTGGAAGGCGTGCATCAGGTAAACCTGAACGAGCGAAGCCTGGTCATTGACCCGCGCACGGCAGCCTGTGTCATGCTGGTCAGCGGAGGTTATCCGGAAGCCTACAAGAAAGGATTCCCCATCACGGGGTTCAATCTGACGGAGACAACGGACAGCATCCTGTTTCATGCAGGGACAACTCTCAAGGACGGGCGCATCGTCACCAATGGCGGAAGGGTCATCGCCGTCTGCTCCTACGGGGAAGACAAGGAAGAGGCATTGGAAAACAGCTACAAGGCAGCAGACATGCTGAGCTTTGAAGGGAAGTATTTCCGGCGGGATATAGGATTTGACCTGTGAGAGAGAATCTGTTCAAAAACCATGTGACGGCGGGACGCTTCACGCTTCCCGCCGCCATCGTAACGGCAACCGCCTGCTGGCTGCTGGGCGCTGTCCTGCTGCCTCCTTCAGGGACAGGCAGCCTGGTGAGCTTCCTGCTGTATGTGGGAGCAGGCTACCTGCTGATCGGAATGAACAATACGTTTGCCATCATCCGCATGAGGGCTTCCGTACAGACCTCCATCTTTCTCCTGCTGGCGGCAGTCTGTCCGCAGCTGCACGATCTTCAGCCGGGGAACATAGCGGTGCTGGCTGTACTGGCAGGCATGTTCTTCCTGTTTCGCAGCTATCAGCAGCCGCAACCTTCTTCCAATGTCTTTCTGGCTTTTGTCTTCCTGGGTGCAGGCAGCCTGGCCTATCCCAAACTGACGCTGTATGCCCCACTGTTTTGGACCGGCTGCCACGCTTTCCGTTCGCTTCAGGTGAAAAGCTTCTTCGCCTCGCTGGTGGGTTGGGCCTTTCCTTACTGGTTTCTGGCAGGACATGCGATCTTCCACGGACAGATGGAACTGCTTTATGCGCCTTTCCGGACACTGGTTGCCTTTGAGCCTGTGAACTTCCAGTTCAGACAAGAAGAGGCGGCGACCATGGGGTATCTGCTGGTCTTGTTCGCCGTCAGCGCGGGACACTATCTTGTGGCAAGCTATGAAGACAAGATCCGCACGCGCAGCTACCTGCACTTCCTCATCTGGTTCTGCTGTTACACCTTCCTGTTCATGACGCTTCAACCCTCGGAAGAGACCGCGCTGTTGCCGATGCTGCTGGCGGGAGTCAGCTTCCCGGCAGGACATCTGTTTGTGCTGACCGACGGACGCAGCATCAACTATTTCTTCATCGCCATGTTTGTGGGGCTGTTTGCCTTGTTTGTCTTCAACCTATGGATGCTTTCGTAGACAATCTGACAACACTGCTTACCCAATGGGGCTATGCAGGCTTGTTCCTGTCGGCATTGCTGGCAGGCAGCATCATTCCTTTCAGCTCAGAGATTGTGCTGGTCGCCCTGGTCAAACTGGGGTTGAGCCCTACACTATGTGTGCTTTCCGCCGCCTTGGGCAACACGCTGGGCGGCATGACGTGCTACTATATGGGACGGCTGGGACGCATCGACTGGATTGAGCGCTATTTTGGCGTAAAAAGGGAAAAGGTGGAGCGCATGCGGCAATTCCTGCAAGGGAAAGGAGCCTTGATGGCCTTCTTCGCCTTCTTGCCTTTTGTGGGAGAGGCCATCGCCATCGCCTTAGGCTTCATGCGCAGCAACCTGGCACTCACCACGCTCTCCATGTTCATAGGCAAACTGGCTCGCTACATAGCCATGCTTTGGGCGCTCAAAGGGGCGGCAGACGCCATTATCTGACCTTCAAAACCAATGATTTCTTCGTATGGAACACATCATTCAACAGACAGCGGACGGAAGCGCGACCTTGTTCGTTCCAGACATGGACGAACATTACCATTCCGTGAAAGGGGCGCGCACCGAGTCGCAACACATCTTCATCGAAATGGGACTTAGAGCCTCGCACGTCCCCAAACCGCACGTGCTGGAAATGGGATTCGGAACAGGGCTGAATGCCTGGCTCACCCTGCTGGCCGCCGAAGCGGACCGGCGCGAGGTACACTACACAACCTTGGAACGCTATCCGCTCTCACCCGAAGAAGCCGATGCCTTGCACTATGCCGATTCTCCCCTGTTCCGCCAGCTACACACAGCCCCATGGGAAACGGATGTCCGCCTGACTCCTTGGTTCACCCTGCGGAAACTGAAAACGGATGTGCTCTCTTACCATCCCACTGAAATGTTCGACGTGGTGTACTGGGACGCTTTCGCTCCCGAAAAGCAACCTGAAATGTGGGGTGAGCCTCTGCTTCAGACCATCTGCCACAGCATGAATCCCGGCGGCCTGCTGACCACCTATTGCGCAAAAGGCTGCATCCGCCGACGTCTCCAGTCCATCGGCTTCTGCGTGGAACGGTTGCCAGGCCCGCCCGGAGGCAAACGGGAAATGATCCGGGCAACAGCCGCAAACAGAAAGTGTTAGAAAGAAAAACGAAAGGCCCGCTCTCTCATCGCCTGAAATCACTGACCCCCAAGCATTAATCACTAAACACTAATCACTGAAAATGAAACATCTCCTTATTTTATTCACGATACTGACGCTTATCTCCTGCCGTCAAGGCAGCCGCCAAAAACAACAGGCAGACACTCCGCCCGTCATAACAGTCACCATCGAACCCCTGCGCAACTGGACCGAAGCCATTGCAGGAAACCGTTTCCAGGTGGTCAGCATGGTGCCGAAGGGAAGCAGTCCGGAAACTTACGACCCAACTCCCCAGCAACTGGCTGACCTTACGCACAGCTGCGCCTATCTGAGTACAGGCTATCTGGGATTTGAACAGACTTGGCATGAGCGTCTGAAACAAAACGCGCCCCACCTGACCTTTTTCGAGCTTTCGCAAGGCATAGACCTGATTTATAGCCATTCACACACTCCTCACACCCAACATCCAGGCAACTATGAAGAAGAAGAATCACACACTCCGGGTGTCGAGCCTCATCTATGGATGTCTGTCGTAAACGCACGCATCATCGTCCGCAACATCTGCACCAGCCTCTGCAGTCTCGCCCCAAACCATCAGGCTGAGTTCAGACACCGCACCGACAGCCTGTGCCGACAACTGGACAAACTGGACAGCTACCTGCGCTCCTTTCTTTCGGCTTCCGATGCGGACAGCACTTTCCTGATCTATCATCCGGCCCTTTCCTACTTTGCACGCGACTATGGCCTGCGGCAAATCTCCATCGAAGCAGACGGCAAAGAGCCATCGGCGGCACAGCTGAAGTCGGTCATTGATCAATGCAAGCGCGAAATGGTGAGTGTCATCTTCGTACAGCCGGAGTTCGACCAGCGCAATGCCAAACTCATTGCCAAGGAAATCGCCGCCATAATTGTCAGCATCAATCCTTTGGATTATCATTGGGAACAGGAAATGAGAAATATAGCTGAACATCTGAACATTTCCAGACTGACAGATATACACCTATTAGAAGAAACAGGAAGGCCAACCGCACGATAAACCATTTAGCTCAGCTCATCAAAAAAATGTCTATCATTGAAATTCAAAACCTTGGCGTAGCCTACGACAAGCATTTCGTGCTTCACGACATCAGCTTCGCCATCAGCCCCAACGACTACATTGGCATAATCGGCCCCAATGGAGGAGGAAAGACCACCCTCATCCGCTGCATTCTGAGGCTGATGAAACCAACGGTCGGCACCATCGTCTATGGCTCATTCCGCACTCCCGGATCGTTTCCGACCATCGGCTACCTGCCTCAATACAACCGCATCGATCCCAAGTTTCCCATCACCGTGGAGGAAACGGTACTATCCGGACTGGGAGGACGCAAGCCTCTCATTTCCCGCTACACGGCAGAAGAAAGGGAAATGGCGCGACGGACACTGAAACGCATGGAACTGGAGGGGCTGGAACAACGCCCCATCGGCGCGCTCAGCGGCGGACAGCTGCAACGCACCTTGCTGGGACGCGCCATCATCGCCCAGCCCGAAGTGCTTATTCTGGACGAACCGGGCACGTATATAGACAAGCGTTTTGAAACGCACTTTTATCCTCTCCTGGACGAAATCAACCGCACCTGCGCCATCGTCTTGGTGAGCCACGACATCGGAACCCTGCTGCGAAAAGCAAAGACAGTGGCCGGCATCAACCGCACCCTTTATCTCCCCCCAGCCGAAGGAGCCACCAAAGAATGGGCGGAAACGGTGATGACCACCCAAAAGGATTTCATTTCATAAACACAAAATACACGGCCAATATCAGACAGACGAAAGCGGCCAGATGGTTCCAATGCAAAGCTTCGCCCTTGAACAGGACAGTGGTGAAAACGGTAAAGACAATCAGCGTGATGACCTCCTGAATGATCTTCAGCTGCATCAGCGAGAACGGGCCTCCATTGCCGGAAAAGCCCATGCGGTTGGCAGGGATCTGAAACGAATATTCAGCCAAGGCTATGCCCCACGAAAACAAAATCACCGCATACAGCGGCCAGTTGGACGTCACCTTCATCTCCTGCAGCTTCAGGTGGCCATACCAGGCAAAGGTCATGAAGATGTTTGACACGATCAGCAATAAAATAGTATAAACTCCTTTCATCAGTCCATTGTTTTTAAACGGTCTTATATCTGTTCATTCTCATTAAAGCCTTGATTTACAAGCGTTATTTACGCAGTGGTTCTCCAAGGCGGCGCAAAGATAACAGCTAAAAAGGATAAAAAGAAGATTATTCAGGAAAAAGCGCATCCATATTTGCAGAATTTTCCGTTGCTTTGCAGGATAATTCAAACATGATCCTAACTTACACACCATGATTCTGAACAAAAAACATCTTTGGCTGTTTGCCATCTTATGCTGCCACGCCTTCTCTCTGTCGGCACAGGCGGCAGACAGCCTCCGCATCACAACACGCCTGGATTCCTTGGTGGAGAAGCATCTGCCTCAAGGATCCGAAGCGGGCATCTGTGTATATGACCTTACCGCCCGAAAATCCCTCTACAGCTACCGGGCAGACAAACTCTCCCATCCCGCATCCACCATGAAACTGCTGACGGCCATCACCGCTCTCTCCATGCCTGATGCCGACCACCCGTTCCGCACCGAAGTGTGGTATCGCGGAAAAGTGGAGCGCGACACCCTCCGGGGCGACCTCTACGTAGTGGGCGGATTTGATCCGGAGTTTGACAATGCCGCCCTCGACTCGCTCTCCCGCACCGTCGCACGCCGTGCTCCCTTCCACACCGTCAACGGACGCATACTGGGCGATGTCTCGCTCAAAGACTCCCTTTACTGGGGCAGCGGCTGGCTGTGGGACGACAATCCCGCTTCCTTCCAACCCTATCTTTCTCCTCTGATGCTGGCCAAGGGGGTGCTGACCGTCACAGCCATCCCTAACGAAAAGGGAGATACGGCCACCCTTTTCTGCATGCCTTCCTCTTCTTATTACAAGGTGGCCAACCGCACCTGTAGCCGCACGCCCGCAGCCGGACGGTTTGAAGTGACACGCAACTGGCTCGAAGGCGGCAACGAAGTGACCGTCTCCGGCAATGTCAACGGAGCGCGGGTTGGCAGCATCAACCTGGCGGTCTCCGAACGGTTCTTCATGCATACTTTCGTGGAACGGCTGCAAAGAGACAGCCTGTGGGCCACGGAGCCGGGCTATGCCTTCGGCATCCTCAGGCAAGACAGCCTGGCTCACCTGCTGGCCGCATACGAAACCCCTCTACAGACCGTCCTCAACCAGATGATGAAAGAAAGTGACAATCTCAACGCCGAAGCCCTGCTCTGCCGCCTTGGCGCACAGGTCACAGGCCACCGCCATGTATCCGTTCATGACGGACTGAAAGCCATGCACAGCCTCATCAAACACTTGGGACTGAAATCCGACGGCTACAACCTTGCCGACGGATGCGGGCTATCCAACTACAATTTTGTATCGCCCGAACTGCTGGTAGCCTTCTTGCGCTATGCCTATTCGCGCACCGATATATTCCGAAAACTCTACAAAGCTCTGCCAGTCAGCGGCATGGACGGCACCCTGCGTTACCGCATGCGGAAAGGTTCGCCAGCCTATCGCCGTGTCCATGCCAAGACCGGATCTTTCACCGGCATCAATTGCCTGGCCGGTTACATAGAGACTACCGAAGGCCATCTGCTGGCCTTTGCCATAATGAACCAAAATGTGTTGTCAGCCCGTCAGGCGAGAGCCTTTCAGGACAGAATATGCGAAGCGATCGTCCAAGGACAATAAATCTCTTAATGCTGCGAACAAGTCACCCAGTACCCGTTCCCATACTTCGTATGCACCCTTCTCCCCACCTGTGCCAGCAGCCGGCTGAAAGCGGTGCAGCTGCAGTCCTTCAACGCGGCGGGATTCTTTTTCTTCAACGCCGCGTAGATCTCGGCGGCGGACAGGAGATGTGCGCCCTCCTCCCCGGCCTCCGCAAAGCGGAAACACGTGCCGATCAGTTCCTCGGCAGGCGTGACGCGATGGAAGGCGCGGTTGGCTGTCTGGATTCCGGCCTCTTCCTCCTTGCTGAACCAGGAACGCTCGCCTGCCTCCAATTCGTGTTTCATATAGGTATTAAGTATTAGTGATTAGTGATTAGGGGTAATGTCCTCATACACAGACGGCCGCTTGCGGCCGAAATCCGGCTTGGCCGCGGGTGCCTGCACCTACGGAAACTACGGGAACGGTTGAAACGGGGGCACGGGAACATGTTTCACCGGAAACCGTTGGCGGACAGGAAACTGAATCCTTGTTGAAAGCGTGAAGGATTCAACAAGGTTTTCCCTCAAAAACAAGTTGAAAAGGAAGGGGAATCAAGCCGGTTTCAGGAGCCGGGCATCGCGAGACACGCGCATCGCTCACGGACGGCACGCGTGCGGC
>CALUOU010000102.1 GCA_944322335.1 uncultured Bacteroides sp. | reverse complement strand
GGATTGGCCTTGCTGATTTCAAAATACCGTTTCATGCTGGCTGTATAGGCCGGCGAGGTCATGTTCTCCCGGTGCCATCGGGTGGCTGCCTCAGCCAGTTTCGGACAGTCTTTGCGCACGGCCCAGGAAGCCCTTTGGTCGAAACTGACAGGCAGGCTGATGTGCAGGTTAGGGTAGTAGGTCTTGTTCAGTCGGGCCACGTCGTTGTCGGCTACGGTATAAGGGATGGTGCCTTGGGAGACTTGCATGATGAGGTCTTCCACAGTGATGCTGTCGTTGGTCACGGGATGGATGCGGATGCCTCCGCCCAGCTCTTTGTCCAGGTTGACGAGACGTTCGTAATATTTGCCGGGCTTGACGTACACATCTTTGCCGACAAGCTCGGTCACATCTTTCAGGGGCTTATCTCTTCTGCCTCCTTTTTGCACAAGCACCTGGTGGGTGATGACTTCCTCGCCGCAATACAGCAAGGTGTCTTTGCCTTCCTTGGTGATGGGAACGTTGTAGGCGATGAGGTCTCCCTCTCCCTTCAGCAGTTTCTGTACCAGCTCTTTTCCGTTTTTGGCCACTTCCACCCGCAGTTTTACGCCCAGGCTTTCGGCAAACTGTTTGCTCAGTTCGTATTGGAAGCCCATGTCTTCGCCCCGGTAGATGAAGTAAGTGGTAGAGCTGTAGAGGGTCAGGACAACCAGTTCGCCGCTGTCTTTGATCTGCTGCAGGTCATCGTGGACTGCTGCGGGCGGTGGGGCGGCCTTCCGGCTGTTGCATCCGGTCAGGCAAGAGAGGACGAGGGTCACGAGCATGAGCCAAAGGCCATGCAAGGCGGGGGGCTGATGAGAGTGTGTCATGATTAGTCTAAATGGGTTTTGATGTACATGGTCAGTATTTCTGTCGCAATCCGGTTGTTGCCTCCTTCCGGGACGATGAGGTCCGCATAGCGTTTGCATGGCTCGATGAACTGCTGGTGCATGGGCTTCAGCACACGCACGTAACGTTCCATCACCGCTTCTGCCGTGCGTCCCCGTTCAAGCACGTCCCGCTGGATCACACGGATCAGCCGTTCGTCGGGATCGGCGTCCACAAACACTTTCAGGTCCATTTTGTCACGCAGGTCTTTGTCGCACAAGGCCAGGATGCCTTCGATGATGACCACTTTGCGCGGCTCGATGTGGACGGTTTCAGGCAGGCGCGAGGAGGTGAGGTAGGAATAGGTGGGCTGTTCGATGTTTTTCCCTTCGCGCAGCATGGAGACGTGTTCCGTCAGCAAGTCCCAGTCGAACGCGTTGGGATGGTCAAAATTAATGTTCTGGCGTTCTTCCATGGGGACATGGCTGCTGTCCTTATAATACGAGTCTAAGGGGAGCAGTACGACCTCGCCAGGGGGCAAGCTTTCAACAATATTCCGAACGACGGTGGTCTTTCCAGAGCCGGTTCCGCCAGCAATTCCGATTATTAACATCTGTTTAAGTATATATTTGAAACAAAACGAGTACTTTTGCAGCTATAAATGTCTGCTTTGGGCTGACAAATATAAACATAAATCATTAAAACAACAAAGTAATGGTCAAGCACATTGTATTATTTAAGTTAAAAGATGAGGTCGCCGCTGACGAAAGACTGGCTGCCGCACGGCGTTTTAAGGAGGCTATAGAGGCTCTTCCCGCCAAAATCCCCTCTATCCGTAAAATCGAAGTAGGTCTGAACATCAATCCTTCTGAGACTTGGACCATAGCATTATATAGCGAGTTTGATTCGTTGGACGATGTGAAGGCATATTCTGTCCATCCTGAACATCTGGCCGCCGGCAAGCTGATCGCTCCCGTCAGAGAAAGCCGGGCTTGTGTGGATTATGAGCTGTAATATATATAATAAGGTGTAGAGGAAAATGAAAAGAGTACTTTTTTCTGTGTTTATCTTGCTGTTTGCCGTCTGTGTGCAGGCTCAGATACACGATCCGGTGAAGTTCGATGTCGAGTGGAAAAACGTGTCGGACAACGAAATTGAAATTCTGTTTACCGGAATCATCGAATCGGGATGGCACGTATATTCTACGGAACTGGGAGACGGAGGACCTGTTTCGGCCACTTTTAACGTGGACAAACTGAATGGGGCTGAGCTGGAAGGCGGATTGAAGCCTGTGGGGAAAGAGATTTCCGCTTACGATCCTCTGTTTGAGATGGATCTCCGTTATTTTGAGCGGACTGCCCGGTTTGTGCAACGTTTGAAGCTGACAGGAGGAGACTACACGATAGAAGGCTATTTGGAATACGGAGCCTGCAATGACGAGAACTGCCTGCCGCCCACTCAGGTCTCTTTCAGCTTTTCGGGCAAGGGTGCCGCCAAGCCGGCCGGTCAGCCCAAGGCAGAGGCGGCGCCTCCCGCCGAAGAGGTGGCAAAGGATTCTGCGCAAGCTGCCGCTCCAGTTGCAGCACAGGCTGGAACGCCGGATTATTGGCAGCCGGTTGTGCATGAGCTGGAGGCTATGGGCGAGACGGTAACCGGCGAGGATCTGTCTATGCTCTATATCTTCATTACCGGATTTTTGGGTGGTCTGCTCGCCTTGTTTACGCCTTGTGTGTGGCCGATTATTCCGATGACGGTCAGTTTCTTCCTGAAGCGTAACGACAACCGTCGGAAAGGTGTTCGGGACGCTTGCACATACGGCATTTCCATTGTAGTCATTTATGTGGCGTTAGGGCTGGTCATTACGGGCATTTTCGGAGCCAGCGCTTTGAACGCCCTTTCCACCAATGCCGTTTTCAACATTTTCTTCTGTCTGCTGCTGGTTGTTTTCGCCATCTCGTTTTTGGGAGCCTTTGAGATCACGCTGCCCTCCAGCTGGAGCAATGCGGTAGACAGCAAGGCCGACCGCACGACAGGGCTGATCAGCATTTTCCTGATGGCGTTCACACTCTCGCTGGTCTCTTTCTCCTGCACAGGCCCCATCATCGGTTTCCTGCTGGTGCAGGTGTCCACTTCGGGCAGCATATTGGCTCCCACTATTGGAATGCTTGGCTTTGCCATCGCTCTGGCTCTGCCGTTTACGCTGTTCGCGCTTTTCCCTTCCTGGCTGAAGTCCATGCCCAAGTCTGGTGGCTGGATGAATGTCATCAAGGTTACGCTGGGCTTTATAGAACTGGCTTTTGCATTGAAGTTCCTTTCGGTGGCCGATCTGGCTTACGGATGGCACCTGTTGGACCGCGAGACCTTCCTGGCTCTTTGGATCGTGCTTTTTGCGCTGCTGGGATTTTACTTGCTTGGCAAGATCAGATTCCCGCATGACGACGAGAACACCCGCGTCAGTGTGCCCCGCTTCTTCTTGGCTTTGGCTTCGCTGGCCTTTGCGGTCTATATGGTGCCGGGGCTGTGGGGCGCGCCTCTGAAGGCGGTGAGCGCCTTTGCTCCGCCTCTGAACACACAGGACTTCAATCTCTATAAGAACGAAGTGCATGCCCAGTTTACTGACTATGACCAAGGCATGGAATACGCCCGCCTGCAAGGGAAACCTGTCATGCTGGATTTCACGGGCTACGGCTGTGTGAACTGCCGCAAGATGGAGCTGGCTGTGTGGACAGACCGGAAGGTGAGCGATCTGATCGAAAACGACTATGTGCTCATCACGCTTTATGTGGACGACAAGACTCCGTTGCCGGCTCCCATGAAGGTGACAGAAAACGGCAAAGAGCGGACGTTGCGCACGATGGGCGACAAGTGGAGTTACTTGCAGCGGGTGAAGTTCGGAGCCAACGCCCAGCCGTTCTATGTGCTGGTGGACAATGAGGGCAAACCGCTCAACAAGTCTTATTCTTACGATGAAGACATAGCCGCCTATGTCGACTTTCTTCAGACAGGGCTTAGGAACTATGAAGACCAATCAGAGAAAAACTAATTCATAAATCATTTTAATCAATGGGAGGATTTTTTGGAACTGTTGCTAAGGCAAGCTGCATTTATGACTTGTTTTATGGCACTGATTACAATTCGCATTTGGGCACCCGTCGTGGGGGTATGGCTACCTACGATGCAGAGGAAAAACGTTTTGCCCGTTCTATCCACAATTTGGAGAACTCATACTTCCGTACGAAGTTTGAGGACATTCTGGGTAAGTTTAGAGGCAATTCCGGAATCGGGATCATAAGCGATACGGATGCGCAGCCTATTATCCTGAACTCACACTTAGGCCGTTTCGGCATTGTTACTGTGGCAAAGATTGACAATATGGTCGAGCTGGAGGCCGAGCTTTTGGGCGAGAACATGCACTTTGCCGAGCTTAGTTCCGGGCAGACCAATCAGACGGAGCTTATCGCTCTCCTGATTATCCAGGGGAAGACTTTCGTGGAAGGCATCGAGAATGTCTATAACCGCGTGAAAGGATCTTGCTCCATGTTGCTCCTCACGGAAGACGGCATCATCGCCGCCCGTGACAAGCTGGGCCGTACTCCTATTGTCATCGGCCGGAAGGAAGGTGCGTATGCCGCGACCAGCGAGTCGAGCAGTTTTCCCAACCTTGATTACGAGATAGACCGTTATCTGGGGCCGGGAGAAATAATCCGTCTGCGTGCCGAAGGAGTAGAACAGCTTCGCCGTCCGAACGAGCGGATGCAGATTTGTTCTTTCCTGTGGGTCTATTACGGTTTCCCCACATCCTGTTACGAAGGGGTCAACGTCGAAGCGGCCCGTTTCCGGAGCGGGCTGGCCATGGGACGTGAGGATGAGTCTGAGGTGGATTGTGTCTGTGGCATACCCGATTCAGGCGTGGGCATGGCTTTGGGATATGCCGAGGGCAAGGGAGTGCCTTATCATCGTGCCATTTCCAAGTACACGCCTACTTGGCCTCGCAGTTTCACTCCAAGCAACCAGAGCATGCGTAACCTGGTGGCCAAAATGAAACTTATCCCTAACCGGGCCATGCTGCAAGACAAGCGGATGCTGTTTTGCGACGATTCCATTGTGCGCGGGACACAATTGCATGACAATGTGAAGATCCTTTTTGATTGTGGCGCTAAGGAGGTGCATATCCGCATAGCTTGTCCTCCTTTGATTTACGCTTGTCCTTTTATCGGGTTCACCGCTTCCAAAAGTGCGCTGGAACTGATGACCCGCCGCATCATTAAAGAGCTTGAAGGGGATGAGAACAAGAATCTGGATAAATACGCCACGACCGGCTCGCCTGAATACGAACGTATGGTGGAAATCATCCGTGAACGTTTCGGACTGAACTCTCTGAAGTTCAGCACATTGGAGAACATGGTCTCGTCCATAGGCTTGCCTAAGTGCAGACTGTGTACGCATTGTTTTGACGGAAGCAGTTACTTTTGACTGTCCGAAATGGAGAAATGCAGATAAAGAACTTATAAAAGATATACAGATAACTATGTCATTGATAGAACGTTTTTTGAAGTATGTAAGCTTCGACACACAGTCGAGCGAGGAAACCGGTGTCACTCCGAGTACGCCGGGCCAGATGGTCTTTGCCCGATACCTGAAGACCGAGCTGGAGGCGTTGGGACTGGAGGAGATATCGCTGGACGAGAATGGCTATTTGTTTGCCACACTGCCGGCCAATGTGGATCGTGTGGTGCCCGTGGTGGGATTCATTGCCCACATGGATACGAGTCCCGACATGAGCGGCAAGGATGTCCGGCCCCGCATTGTCCCCGGCTATGACGGCCAGGACATTGTGCTTTGCGGGGAAGAAGGCATTGTGTTGTCTCCTTCGCAATTCCCGGAACTTTTGGCGCATACGGGGGAGGATTTGATTGTGACCGATGGGAAGACATTGTTAGGCGCCGATGATAAGGCCGGCATTGCCGAGATTGTGTCAGCGGTCGCTTACCTGAAAGAGCACCCTGAGATTAAGCATGGAAAGATACGCATCGGTTTCAATCCTGATGAGGAAATTGGATTGGGCGCCCATAAGTTCGATGTGGAAAAGTTTGGCTGTGACTGGGCCTATACGATGGATGGTGGTGAAGTGGGAGAGCTGGAGTTTGAAAACTTCAACGCCGCCGCTGTTAAGGTCACTTTCAAGGGCCGCAATGTCCATCCGGGCTATGCCAAAGGCAAGATGATCAATTCGCTGCGGGTGGCCAATCAGTTTATCACCCTTTTCCCGGAGAGCGAGACACCGGAACATACGGCAGAGTATGAAGGCTTTTATCATCTGATTGGCGTTACAGGAGATGTGGAGCAGACCACCGTGTCATACATCATCCGCGACCACGACCGGAAGAGCTTTGAGCGCCGCAAGCAGCGTGTCCTGCGTCTGGTGGACTTCATCAATTCGGAGTATGGCGAAGGCACCGCCACGCTGGATATGCGTGACCAGTATTACAACATGCGTCAGCAGATAGAGCCGGTGATGCAGGTCATCGACATTGCCTTGGAAGCCATCAAGGCGGCTGGTGTGGAGCCGCGCGTTCGGGCTATTCGCGGCGGGACGGATGGAGCGCAATTGTCGTTCAAGGGGTTGCCTTGTCCGAACATTTTTGCCGGCGGGCTGAACTTCCATGGCCGCTATGAGTTTGTGCCCGTGCCGAGCATGGAGAAAGCGATGCAAGTGATTGTGAACATTGCAGCCCGTGTGGCCGAAGTTTAATAAAAAAAGAACCATGAAAACAACTCCGTTTACAGATAAGCATATAGCTTTGGAAGCCAAAATGCACGAATTTGCAGGCTACAACATGCCCATTGAATATTCGGGCATTATTGACGAACATCTCACTGTCTGCCGCCATGTCGGCGTGTTCGACGTGTCGCACATGGGTGAGTTCTGGGTGAAAGGCCCTCAGGCTTTGCCCTTCCTTCAGAAGGTGACCTCCAACAATGTGGCTGCGTTGGTGCCGGGGAAAGTGCAGTACAGCTGTTTCCCTAACGGGGAGGGCGGTATCGTGGATGACCTTCTGGTCTATCAGTACGGGCCGGAGAAATACCTGCTGGTGGTGAATGCCGCTAACATAGAGAAAGACTGGCGGTGGTGTGTGAGCCACAACTCGGAAGGGGCTGAGTTGGAAAACGCTTCGGAACGCATGGCTCAGCTGGCCGTCCAGGGACCGGAGGCTTTATCCGCCCTTCAAAAGCTGACACCGATCGATCTGTCTGCCATTCCTTATTACCATTTCACTCACGGTCCTTTTGCCGGGTTGCCGGATGTCATTATTTCCAATACGGGATATACAGGAGCTGGAGGGTTTGAACTTTATTTTTATCCGGAAGACGCCGATGCCGTATGGAAGGCGGTATTTGAGGCTGGTGCGGAATATGGCATCAAGCCCGTCGGTTTGGGAGCCAGGGACACCCTTCGTCTGGAAATGGGCTTTTGTCTTTATGGCAACGACCTGGATGACACGACTTCACCCATTGAGGCCGGTTTGGGATGGATCACCAAGTTTGTGGAAGGCAAGGATTTCATCAGCCGTCCTCTGCTGGAGCGGCAGAAGCGGGAGGGTGTGGCCCGCCGTCTGGTGGGGTTTGAACTGGTCGACAGAGGCATTCCGCGTCATGGCTATGGCTTGCTGAGCGCCGATGGCGAACCGGTCGGAACGGTAACTTCCGGCACCATGTCTCCTATGCGGAAAATAGGCATCGGCTTGGGATATGTGAAGCCTGAATATGCTTCCGTCGGCACGGAGATCTGTGTGGATGTGCGGGGACGGCTTTTGAAGGCAAAAGTGGTCAAACCGCCTTTCAGAAAGTAGTTCTGCCTTTCTGAGTGGGCATAAAAGTTTGAAAATGTGCAATTGTCCACTTAAAAAGTCAGTTTATCTACTTTACAATGTAAAAAACTTGCGTATTTTTGCCTATCGTTTGAAAAAAACGGTTGTGTGAATTTGAGCAAGACCGTATTTTATGGGACGCAGAGGCACAAATTCATGGAGTTTTATGAGAGTGATTAAGTAGAACTGAAGGTTATGCAGACTCTCTATGTATTGTGTCTCTGTGTTTTTTTATATATAGATGAGCGTTTACTCAATAACCTTAATTAAATAACAGTTTTATGATGAAAAGTAAAGGATTATTAGCTACATTGGCTTTGGCTGCGGGCATGACGCTTCAGGCACAGACCAATGAGTTTGTCATTCAAACCAAAAAGTTGGGTGCGGAAATCCAGCCCACTATGTATGGACTCTTTTTCGAGGACATTAACTATGCTGCCGATGGTGGCTTGTATGCCGAACTGGTGAAGAACCGTTCGTTTGAGTTCCCTCAAGCCCTGATGGGATGGAACTCTTTTGGAAAGGTGGAAGTAAGGGACGACGGTCCTTTTGAACGCAATCCTCACTATGTGAGACTTCGTCCGGCAAAACATCCTCACATGCAGACTGGGTTGGACAACCGGGGCTACTTTGGCATTGGCCTAAAGAAAGACGCGGAGTATCGTTTCTCCGTATGGGCACGCATCCCCGATGGCGGCAATGCCGGAAAGATCCGCGTGGAGCTGGTTGATACCAAGTCTATGGGCGAAAGCCAGGTTTACACGTCCCAGGAAGTCACCATCGGCTCCAAGGAATGGAAAAAATATCAGGTAGTGCTGAAGGCACCGGTTACTGACCCTAAAGCGACCTTGCGTGTTTTCCTGACCTCGCCTGCTACTGTTGACTTAGAGCATGTCTCACTCTTCCCGGTTGATACATGGAAAGGCCACGAGAACGGTCTCCGTAAAGACATTGTTCAGGCTCTGGCAGATCTCAAGCCGGGCATTTTCCGTTTCCCCGGCGGCTGTATCGTAGAAGGAACTACGTTGGATGACCGTTACCAATGGAAGAATACGGTAGGTCCCGTGGAAAACCGTCCGCTCAACCTCAACCGTTGGCAATACACCTTTACTCACCGTTTCTATCCTGACTACTATCAAAGCTATGGATTGGGATTCTTTGAATTCTTCCAGCTGTCTGAGGAAATAGGCGCCGAGCCGCTTCCTATTTTGAACTGTGGCCTGGCTTGCCAATATCAGAATGCAGCCGACGACGAGACCTCACGCGTAGTGCTTGACCAGCTGGATCCTTATATCCAGGACGCTCTCGACCTGATCGAATTTGCCAATGGAGACGTTACCTCCAAGTGGGGTAAGGTGCGCGCTGACATGGGACATCCCGCTCCTTTCAATTTGAAGTTTATCGGCATTGGCAATGAACAGTGGGGCTCTGTCTATCCCGAACGTCTGGAGCTTTTTGTGAAAGCCATCCGCAAGGCTTATCCTGATATTCAGATTGTAGGCAGCTCAGGCCCCAATTCAGAGGGTGCTGATTTTGACTACTTGTGGCCGGAAATGAAACGCATCAAGGTAGACCTCGTAGATGAGCACTTCTATCGTCCTGAGTCTTGGTTCCTGGCTCAAGGTGCCCGTTATGATCAGTACGACCGCAAAGGACCGAAAGTGTTTGCCGGTGAATACGCTTGCCACGGACAAGGGAAGAAGTGGAATCATTTCCACGCTTCTTTGCTGGAGGCTGCTTTCATGACCGGGCTGGAGCGCAATGCCGACATTGTTCACATGGCTACGTACGCTCCCTTGCTGGCACATGTGGAAGGCTGGCAATGGCGTCCCGACTTGATCTGGTATGACAATCTTCAGACAGTCCGTACTGCCAGTTATTATGTACAACAGCTTTACGCTAAGTATAAAGGCACCAATGTGCTCTCTCTGACTATGGACAAGCAGCCTGTGACAGGTGCTGAAGGACAAAACGGCCTCTTTGCCAGTGCGGTCTATGATGCCGGTACGGGTGAATACATTGTGAAGGTGGCTAACACTTCAGATCAAAAACAGACCCTCAATCTGAAGTTCGAGGGCATGAAGAAGAAGGAAGCGCTCACCAGCGGCCGTTGCATCACACTGGCATCGGCCAATCCGGATGCGGACAACACCATTGAGCATCCGAATACGATCGCTCCCAAAGAGACAACCATGCAGGTTAGCGGCCAGGCTGTACAAGTCGAGCTGGCTCCTAATACCTTTGCTGTCTATATTCTGAAGAAATAATATCAGTTGATACCTTATGATCTTTGTCCATGCCGGCTGCTTTTCGGAGGAGCCGGCATGGATTGTTTAGATCTGCTGACGGGCAAACGCAAGAAACCGGGGCTGGCGATGACGGCAAAAAACATTATAAATCATTAACTTTTAATCATATTTCTG
>CALUOU010000101.1 GCA_944322335.1 uncultured Bacteroides sp. | reverse complement strand
TTTTCCCAAAAAATGTCGTTCAAAAAATGAGATGTTTGCTGATTGTATGCAAACCTTTCATTACCTTTGCAAAGCAGTCTGACTGTGATGTGAGAGTGAAACACTGGAAATCTCTAAAAAAATCAAATTACGAATTTTAAACCGAACGAATGATAGAGAAACTGATTGTACTTGAAGATGTAGACCCTGTCGTTTTTTATGGCGTTAACAATGCCAATATGCAACTCATCAAGGCTCTTTATCCCAAGTTGCGCCTTGTGGCACGTGGAAATGTGATCAAGGTGTTGGGCGATGAGGAGGAGATGTGCTCCTTTGAGGAAAACATACTGAAACTGGAAAAATACTGTGTGGAATACAATGCGCTGACAGAAGAAGCCATTCTCGACATTATGCGGGGAAATACCCCGCAAGGCGGGAAACACAACGGTGTCATTGTGTTCAGCGTGACCGGAAAGCCCATCGCTCCCCGCAGTGCGAACCAGCAGAAACTGGTGGAAGCCTTTCAGAAGCATGACATGTTGTTTGCTATCGGCCCGGCCGGATCGGGAAAGACCTATACGGCCATCGCCTTAGCGGTGCGCGCCTTGAAAAACAAGGAAATCAAGAAAATCATTTTGAGCCGTCCGGCGGTGGAGGCAGGCGAAAAACTGGGCTTCTTGCCGGGAGACATGAAAGAGAAGATCGATCCTTATCTGCAGCCGCTGTATGATGCCTTGCAGGACATGATACCTTCTGCCAAGCTGCAGGAATACATGGACTTGAACATCATTCAGATCGCCCCGTTGGCCTTTATGCGCGGACGTACGCTGAACGATGCGGTGGTCATACTGGACGAGGCGCAGAACACGACGGCAGCCCAGATCAAAATGTTTCTGACACGCATGGGCATGAATACCAAGATGATCGTGACGGGAGACGTGACTCAGATAGATCTGCCCGCTTCGCAGACTTCTGGCCTGATACAGGCTATGCGGATTCTGAAAGATGTGTCCGGCATTGCCTTTGTGGAACTGACCAAGAAAGACATTGTGCGGCATAAGCTGGTGACGCAGATTGTGGAGGCGTATGACCGGTTTGAAAAAGAGCGGAAGGCGGAACGGGAAGAAAAGCAAAAAGGAGAAAAAAACCATATAAAACAAGATAGTCATGACACGCGTCCAGGCAGAGATTCTGTTGAAACAGGTGTTCGGATTGAACCGCTTTTATGACGAGCAATGGACGGTCATCGAACGGTTGCTGAAGGGGGAGCGTGTGCTGCTGATCGAGCGGACGGGATTCGGCAAGTCCTTGTGTTACCAGTTTCCGGCCGTTTTGCAGGAAGGGGTGACCGTTGTCTTTTCTCCGCTTATCGCTTTGATGCGTGACCAGGTGAGAAGCCTGACGGCAAAAGGCATACCGGCGCGTTGCATACATTCGGGGCAGACATCGGAAGAGAACGCAGAGACGTTGGCGGACGCATTGTCTGGGGAAGTGAAGATTCTCTACATAGCTCCTGAACGCCAGAATAGCGAAGAGTGGCAGGAAAAGGTCAGAAAAATGAAATTGTCGATGGTTGTGGTGGATGAGGCGCATACCATTTCCGTATGGGGGCATGATTTCCGGCCAGCGTTCCGGCGCATCATCCGTTTGGTAAATCTCTTGCCTAAGCATTTGCCGGTATTGGCTGTTACGGCTACAGCTACTTTACGGGTTCAGCAAGACATAGAGAAGCAGATCGGCGGCAAGCTGATAACCGTTCGTGGTAACCTGATGCGGGAGAATTTTCATCTCTATGTGGTGGAAACGGAGTCGGAAGAGGAAAAGATGGTTGCCTTGGCGCGTTGGTTGAAACAGCGGTTGCCAGGATGCGGTCTGGTTTATACAGGCACCCGTATGTTGGCTGAGCTGTATGCGGAGTGGCTGGCATCTAATGGCATTGACTGTGTGGAATACCATGCAGGTTTGTCGGCCGATCGCCGGAAAGAAATAGAGCAAGGACTGATGGAGAATCGCTGGAAGTGTATTGTCTCTACCAACGCATTGGGCATGGGCATTGACAAACCGGACATACGTTTTGTGATTCATACCCAGATTCCGGTTTCTCCAGTACACTACTATCAGGAAATAGGACGTGCGGGAAGAGACGGGAAAATGACGGTGGCTATTTTGTTTTATAATTCGGCAAAAGGTGCGGATGGTGTATCGGAAGATTATAGATTGCCTAAGTCCTTTATTGAGTCCGGCAGACCGCCTGCAAAGGTTTATCAAAAGATTATCGGTCTGCTGAAGGAAGAGCCCTTGGGAGAAAGGGAACTGATGAAGAAAACGGATCTGGGACAAACATCCATTCGGGTGGTGAAGGCAGATTTGGTGGAGCAGGGCATTGTGAAGGAAGTGAAGTATGAAGGCACTAAGAAATATGAATATCAACACGATGCGCCTCCTTTGGAGACAGCCGGGTTTGAAGAGTTGCGGAAGGCGAAGTTGAGAGATCTGGATAAAATGATTGAATATGTCTATACGGACCAGCCTCGGATGAAGTTTCTTTGCGAGTATCTGGGTGATTCTTGTTCGGCGGCGGAAGCTTTTAAAGGATGTGACAACACCGACCTGCTGAAGCACCGTGTCCGAATGACGGATAGTGACTGGGTGCGTGTGCGTGAGTTCCAAATGAATTGCGGATTTACGCTTGTGATGGAAAGTGCTAAAACGAACATGGTGAACGGTGTGGCTGCCACTTATTATGGAGTGTCAAGTGTAGGACTCGCTTTGCACCGGTGCAAATACGGTGACGGGCAGAAGAAGATTCCAGGCTGGCTGCTGAAAATCACAATAAAGGCTTACTATAAATTATGGGAGAAGGACGCGTTTGATCTGATACTCTATGTGCCGCCCACTATATCGGGGGATCTGGTGAAGGACTTTGCTCACAGGCTGGGCAAGGCGTTGGAGATTCCGGTTTTTGATTGGTTGCAGAAAACGCGGACTACCGAACCGCAAAAGTCTTTTCAGAATCATATTTTGAAGAAAGACAATGTAGCCGATGCATTTGCTTTGGAGGAAGGGAAATCGGTAGACGGGAAAAAGATTTTGCTGGTGGACGACATTTGCGGCAGCGGGGCTACACTGAAGGAAATAGGAAAAATGCTGACCGGGCAAGGTGCTGCCATGATAGCCCCCTTGGTGATAGCCAAAACGGTCAGAAACGGTTTTTTATAAAAAAGTAAAGCAGAAAAGTTATGCAACAGGAATATATTTATTGGATGGCATTGGCTCATGTGGAAAGAATGAGGACACTTCGGAAAAACGAGATAGTGGTGCACTGTTATGAGCGTTCGCTTAGCTTGTCTGATTTCTTTCAGGGTGAGCCCGCCTGGTGGATGGAAGAATTCGGATTGGCCGCAGAGGAGGCGGAGTGGGTTGAAATTGCCAAAAACGAATTGTCCAATTATTCGTTTCTGGCTGAAGACCTGTTGGAACAAGGCTATGAATTGATTCCCATCATTTCTCCGGACTATCCTAAGACCTTGAAACTGAATTTGAAGAAGACGTATGCCCCTCCTTTGTTGTATGTTAAAGGCAATTCGCAGTTGTTGCAGGCTGCCTGTGTGGCTATTGTGGGATCGCGTTCCGCATCGGATCTTGCCTTGCAGTTTGCAGACAATGTTGCACAGAAGGCTGTAGAAGAAGGAAAAGCGGTGGTAAGCGGTTATGCGAAAGGAGTGGACAAGCAGGCTCTTGACTCAGCTTTGAAGTATGGAGGGAGCAGTATTGTCGTTCTTCCTCAAGGCATTGCCACTTTCGCTTCTGGCATTAAAGCTTTATATAGAGAACTCGTTTCCGGTCGTGTGGTGACAGTCAGCGCATTTCATCCCAAGGCTCCTTGGAGCGCGGGATTGGCTATGGCCAGAAATCCGATCATTTACGGAATGGCGGATGAGATTTTTGTGGCCGAGTCGGACAGCAAAGGAGGTACGTGGTCAGGGGTTGTGGACGGATTGCGCAAAAAACGTAGGATTTATGTGCGGGAATCTTTGCCTGCGGAAAAAAATGCTAATCATTTATTGATAGAAAAAGGAGCATTTCCTGTATCTTTGCAGGGGGAAATCCTTGTGAGAGAAAAAGGTATCTCAAGCAATACGGATGAAACTGTCAGCGAGGAGGAAGGCTTGGAACAGAAAATCAGGCTTTTACTGAAGGGGACAAAATTGACCTCTAAAGAGATTCTTGAGCGTTTGTCTTTGGAATGGCCGTCGCGGAAAATGACCGACTATCTGAAAAACATGCCGGATATAGAGCCGCAGGGCCGTTCGCCGAAGAAGTTTACGCTTAAAGGAACGGGTGCAGAACCTACTTTGTTTGGCTAAGTGGAGTTTGCTGGCGGTTGGAGCCGGACAAGTTGTGGTATAACAATGGGTTGCAAGGAGAATGGGCGGATAGAAAACTTGAATGTCGGCTGATCTGACTTGTCAACTAAACAATGGATATATAAAACAGTAAAGACAATGAAAGCATTAACTCAAACAGATTACAATTTTCCGGATCAACAGAGTGTGTATCACGGAAAGGTGCGTGATGTGTACAACATCAATGGTGAGAAACTCGTGATGGTGGCTACCGACCGCATATCGGCATTTGACGTAATTTTGCCTAAGGGCATTCCTTTCAAAGGGCAAATATTGAATCAGATCGCTGCCAAATTCTTGGATGCGACAACCGATATTTGTCCGAACTGGAAACTGGCTACACCCGATCCTATGGTAACGGTGGGTGTGTTCTGTCAGGGCTTTCCTTTGGAAATGATCGTGCGTGGCTATCTGTGCGGGTCGGCATGGCGCGCCTACAAGAGTGGGGTGCGTGAAATTTGCGGTATCCGTTTGCCTGAAGGCATGAAGGAGAATCAGAAATTCCCTGTGCCCATCGTGACTCCTACCACCAAGGCTGAGATTGGCGAGCACGATGCAGACATTTCGCGCGCTGAGATTCTGAAACGCGGTTTGGCCACTCCAGAGGAGTATGCTATGCTGGAGGATTATACGCTCAAGCTGTTTGAGCGCGGTACAAAGATGGCTGCTGAGCGTGGCCTCATTCTGGTGGATACGAAGTATGAATTTGGCAAACACGACGGGCAGATCTATCTGATGGACGAGATCCACACTCCCGATTCCAGCCGCTATTTCTACAGCGAAGGCTATCAGGAACGCTTTGAGAACGGGGAACCCCAAAAACAGCTTTCCAAGGAATTTGTACGCGAATGGCTGATGGACAACGGTTTCCAAGGCAAAGCCGGACAGCAAGTTCCTGAAATGACCGATGAAATCGTTTCCAGTATCAGCGACCGTTACGTGGAGCTGTATGAACACATCACAGGAGAGAAGTTTGTGCCGCAAGACACTGACGATATTGCTGCCCGCATCGAGCGTAACGTTACGGAATATCTGAAAAAATAAAAGCATATTCTGAAAGATTGTCAAAATGAAAGGGAAATCATGTCTGGTGACTCTCGCTTTCATTTTGACATGATTTCGGTTTTCTCTGCCCTCTTTTTACGTATTATTCTTTTTTTTAATCTCTAATCATTTAAATTTTCCTCATGGACTATCCCCAAGAACATGTCAAGCCTTACGGTCAGGAAGGCAGGAAGGTGGAGCAGGTAGAGCGCATGTTTGATCACATTGCTCCGGCATACGATCGGTTGAACCATACTCTTTCGATGGGCATTGACCGTTGGTGGCGTCGCCATGCCCTTCGTTGGCTGAAGCCTTTCCGGCCTCAGCAGATGATGGATGTGGCTACCGGAACGGGCGATTTCGCCATTCTGGCATGCCGCATGTTGCAGCCTCAGTCGCTGGTGGGTACTGACATTTCCGAAGGCATGATGCAGGTGGGAAGGGAGAAGGTGGCTCGGGTCGGATTGTCAGACCGCATCAGTTTCCGGCGTGAGGACTGTGAGGCTTTGTCGTTTGCCGACGGCATGTTTGATGCGGTCACTGTGGCGTTCGGCATCCGTAATTTTGAACATCTGGACCGGGGACTGGAGGAAATGTGCCGCGTGCTTCGGCCAGGAGGGCACTTGGTGATTCTGGAGTTGTCCACGCCAGACCGCTTTCCCATGAAACAGCTTTACCGGCTATATTCGCGAATGATCCCTTTAGTGGGTCGTCTCATTTCGCACGACAGCAGTGCTTATACGTATTTGCCTCAAAGCATCCGTGCTTTTCCGCAAGGTGAAGTCATGCAGCAGAGCATCCGCCGTGCCGGGTTTTCTGAAGTTGAATTCAAGCGGCTGACTTTCGGAATCTGTACGTTGTATATGGCAACCAAATAATTTTTGGGCATGCAATTTCAAGATTTGAAATTTTAAAAAACTATCTATATGGACAAATATGGTTTAATCGGCTATCCGCTGAAACATTCATTCTCCATCACTTACTTTAATGAAAAGTTTCAGGCTGAGCAGATTGACGCTGAGTACGTCAACTTTGAGATTCCCCGTATTGAGGATTTTATGGAGGTGATTGATGAGAACCCGAATCTCTGTGGCTTGAATGTCACGATACCTTATAAAGAGCAAGTCATCCCTTATTTGGATGAGCTGGATAAAGACACCGCTAAGATAGGGGCTGTGAATGTCATAAAAATCATCCGCCAGCCGAAAGGCAAGGTCAAGCTGGTGGGATATAATTCGGACATTATCGGCTTTAGCCAGTCCATCGAGCCGCTTTTGTGCGCTTATCACAAGAAAGCACTCATTTTAGGCACGGGCGGTGCTTCGAAAGCCGTTTATCACGGTCTGGAGAATCTGGGCGTGAAAAGCACGTATGTGTCCCGCATGAAGAAGAATGATGAAGTCTTGACCTATCAGGAACTGACACCTGAGGTTATGGCCGAACACACCATCATTGTAAACTGCACTCCCGTAGGCATGTATCCCAAGGTGGATTTCTGTCCGGACATTCCATACGAGCTGCTTACGCCGGATCACTTGTTGTATGATTTGCTGTATAATCCGAATGAGACCTTGTTCATGCGGAGAGGCCGTGCGCAGGGGGCTACAGTGAAGAACGGTTTGGAAATGTTGCTGCTACAGGCCTTTGCCGCGTGGGACATCTGGCACCGATAAATTCCAGCATGATGAAGAAAACGCTCATAGTTCTTCTTATTGCCGTCTTTGCAGCAGGAGTCTTGCTGGGCGGAGCAGGATATTTCATGGTGAATTACGCGCTCTTGCCTGCCGCATTGGAAACGCATAGCCGTCAGACAGAGGATTCCTATAATGCCCTCTATCGGGAATATCCGGAAACGAAGCCTTGGATAGACAGCTTGAAGGCCGCCAATGCTCTGCAAGAGCTTTATATGGAAAGTGAACAAGACGGTACGCGGCTGCACGCTCTGTATGTTAAGGCTGCCCGGCCCACTCGGCGGACAGCCGTCATCGTGCATGGTTATACGGACAATGCGGTAGGCATGTTGCCCATTGGGTATATGTACAGCCGCCAGTTAGGGTACAACATCCTGTTGCCGGACTTGCACGCGCATGGTCTGAGCGGAGGAGAGGCAGTCCGCATGGGATGGCTCGACCGTCTGGATGTGCTGGAGTGGATGGATGAGGCTTGCAGGCTCTTCGGTGACAGCGTGCAGATGGTGGTACACGGCATATCCATGGGCGCGGCTACTACGATGATGGTGAGCGGCGAGGCGCAACGGCAGATGCCATACGTGAAATGTTTCGTGGAGGACTGTGGCTATACAAGTGTGTGGGACGAATTCAAGGGTGAGCTGAAAAGCCAGTTTCATCTGCCCGCTTTCCCTTTGCTGAATGTGGCCAGCCTGTTGTGCCAGTGGCGGTACGGCTGGAATTTTCAGGAAGCTTCCTCTTTGGAGCAAGTGAAGCGATGCGCTTTGCCGATGTTTTTCATCCACGGCGATGCCGACAGCTACGTGCCTACATGGATGGTCTATCCGCTCTACGAAGCCAAGCCTGAGCCTAAAGAACTGTGGCTGGTGCCCGGCGCGGCTCATGCCGTTTCCTACAAGGAGAACAAGGCGGAATACACGCGGCGCGTGGGAGCTTTTGTAAGCAGGTATATAAATGATTAGCGGGTAGCCGAAGTGATGGAAAACTTTTCGGATGTCCATTTGTAGTTTTTCGTTTGACGCAAAATAGAAATGTCTGTTATATATCAAAAATAGAAATGTTATGAAAGGAATTCTTCTTCTGTTATGGTGCTTGTTGCTCATGACAGCATGCGGAAATAAAGAGAAAGAATCGGCAGAAGCAATCATCAAAGACGAACAGGACTGTATGATTCAAGAGGAAACAGATATGTCTGCTTTCATCGAAGTAAAAAAGATCATCCCGCTTGAGACATCCGATGTCAGCCTCATTGGCAGTGTGGAAAAGATCATTAAGCGCAATGGAGTCATTTACGTTAAGTCAAGAAACAGACCTTTGCTTTCGTTTGACGAGAATGGGAAATTCCTAAATGCCATAGGGGCTGTTGGCATAGATCCTCATCAATATGTTCAGATAGCGGATTTTGATGTGAAAGGGGATTATGTGTATGTCTTGACTTCAAATAAAATCCAAGCATACACCCGAAGTGGCAAATGGGAAAAGACAATTCCACTCACTTTGAACGCTTCCAACATGCGCATAGCAGGTGATGAAATATTGCTGTTTGTGTTGGGAGACAAGCATGTGATACATGTCATAGACATGGACGGAAGAGAAAAGGCAAGCACTTTGGAAGGGAATCAAGCATTGAGATTGAATCGGGCCATCGCTTTTATTCCATACGGCGAGAACATTTTATTCCCCATGGGGCGTTCCAATCAACTTTTAGCTTATAATATCAAGCGGCAAGAATTTAGTATGATGAAATATCTTATGTCAGGGAGTTTGACGAATAAACGAGAAGCCGAACTCATGGAAGAGACTCCACACTATGACCGCCGACTGCGGCAAATCGGCTGTTTCGATGGATTGTTTACAGATAAAACACATGTCATTGTGCCCTGCATAGAAGAGGATGACATTGCTTTGTGGATAAAAGACCTGCAAAATTCCCAATGTCAAGCTTATCAATTAAGCAAATTGAAAAATGACATCACCTTCCTTTCCGCCTCCTCTTTTTTCTATGGAAATACTGAGGACGATAGTGGATTCTTAACTTATGTCATGCCTTATCGTTTGGAGGAAGGATTAGATAAGGTCTCTGGAAAAAAGAAGGAAATCTATTTTGAACGCATGCGGAAAGTGTTGGAACCATTAGGCGACGAGGCCAATCCTATATTGGTGGAATATAAAATTAGGTGAATGCTCGCATTCCGCCAATCCGGTCGTGTAGAAAACGCAGTGGGCAGGTGGGAAAAAACGAAAGCAGGAAGAAAACAACTTTCGTTTTCCTCCTGCTCAATAAATCGTATGGAATCAAACAGTATCAGGCTTCTGCTTGTGCTGCGGGAATCACAGAAACGTAACGTCTCTCTTCCCGACCGATCTTGAAGTGTACTGTTCCGTCTACCAAGGCGTAAAGCGTGTGGTCACTTCCCATACCGATGTTCTTGCCCGGGTGGAAAGAAGTGCCTCTTTGGCGCACGATGATGTTGCCTGCCTTGCAAGCCTCACCGCCAAAAATCTTAATGCCTAATCTTTTGCTTGCTGATTCGCGGCCGTTCTTAGAACTACCGACACCTTTTTTATGTGCCATATCTTCTTCTTGTTTTTTTAAGTGATTAAGCTACTACTTCTGTAATTGTTAACTCTGTGAATTGCTGACGGTGACCGTTCAGTTTGCGGTAACCTTTTCTTCTCTTCTTGTGGAAGACCAGCACTTTGTCACCCTTTACCAAGGGAGATACCACTTGGCAAACGATTTTAGCACCTTCTACGATAGGAGCGCCTACCACGATGTTGCCGTCTTTGTCTACCAACAGGACTTTGTCAAATTCTACTGTTGCGCCTGATTCTGCATTCTGGATGTGTTGCACAAACAGTTTTTTGCCAGCTTCTGCTTTGAATTGCTGGCCATTGATTTCTACAATTGCGTACATTTCTTATATAACATGTATAAGTTAGCTCCGTCGGGCGGTCTCTAATCACTTAGAAACACTTGATCGAGCCCGGTGCGGAATAATCGGCTGCAAAGTTATGACTTTTATTTGAAACAGCCAAAGATGGCGTGCGATTTTTTAGTTCCGCAGAT
>CALUOU010000100.1 GCA_944322335.1 uncultured Bacteroides sp. | reverse complement strand
ATTCTCCCGAAAAAATGCACAAGGTAAAAAGCAAATTGATAATATTGAAGTGATAGAAGAAATCAAGCATGAAATAGAGCGGTTAAACAATTTGTAATATGCAGGTTTCATTTAAAATCTCCAATCTGTTCCGCACGGCGGGCGAGTCTTTCCGCCGCTGCGTGATGCGTTTTCCGGTGGCGGTGGCGTTTGTCTTTGCCTTGACCGTCTTTCAGATTTATCTGATAGCGGCCGATGCGGAGCTGGGGGCGTCAAAACTGCTGGCTACGCTCGGTTACTATTTCTCTGTAGGGACTTTGCTTTCGCTCAGTCTGCACCTTTGGGCGGAAGAGGTGAAGAGTAGGCGCATGAAGGTGGGAGTACAGGCGGTGGCGCACTTGCTGCTGGTGGCTGACGCCTTTTTCCTTTACCATTTTGCGGAAGGTGCCCGTTTTATTGACATTGGCATCGCCCATGGCGCAGGCATTCTGGCCTTGTGGCTTTCGGTGTTTTTCGTGTCTTTTTTCCGCGAGAAGGACGACATTCCTTCGTGGAACTTCACGCAGTATGCCGTAGGCAGCTTTGCGTTGGTGGTGGTGATAGGCGGCGTCATGTGTGGAGGGCTTTGCCTGCTTGTCTTTTCTTTGGAAAAGCTTTTTGGCGCGAGTGTGCCTGAAGACAGCTATCTCTACATCCTGGTGTTGTGTTGCGTCACTTTGCCTTTGCTGCTCTTTTTGGGTCTGTTGCCGTATGGAGAGCAGAAACACGACCGCAAGCCTCAGCCTGTTTCCTTTTTGAGCGGCATTATCCGTTATTTGTTCTTGCCTTTGGCGGCAGGTTATTTGTTGGTGCTTTATGTCTATGCCGCACGCATATTGGTTCAGTGGGAGTTGCCCAACGGATGGGTGTCGTGGCTGGTCGTGACACTGATGGCTGGCTGCATAGCCATTGAGTATGGTTTGTATCCGGCGCGTGTCAAGTACGGACGGAGGCTGGACGAACGCATAGCCCGGTGGCTGCCGGTGGCGGTGTTGCCCTTGTTGTTGCTGATGAGTGTAGGTATCGGCCGTCGCTTTTGGGACTATGGCATCACCCTCAACCGTCTCTATCTGGCCACGCTTAACGCTTGGTTTTATTTCGTCTGCATCGGGCTGGTCATTGGCAAGGCACGGCGCATAGGCTGGATTCCCATTTCTTTCTCTCTGCTTTTTCTGCTGACCTCTGCACTGCCGGTCAACTATGCCAGCATCACACGCGACACATTGCGGAACGATGTGAAAGAGAAGATGCAGGAACTGGGAATCCGGTTGCCTATACAAAGCACGCAATATTCAGACTGGGCCAAGTCCTCTTCTCCAGAGGAGGTTTGTCCGGTCAACGAAAAGCTGGACTATCTGGCCAGCGTATTCGGCCCGGAATGTGTGGCGGACGTGGTAAGCGGAGAGCTGTCTTCTTATTATTTCCATAATGTAGCCTCTGACATTGTTCCTCCAGAAAGGTTGATGACTTATTCTACGGACGAAGAGATCAGGCTGCCTTCGGGTTATCAGTATATGAAGAAAGCCGGCCACAGCTATGAGGTGGAATGCTCGGACACGCTTTCCATTCCGATTCGAGACGGGGCAGACTCCATCTCCCTTCCGATGAAGGCTTTAGAAGCGTTGGACGAAGACGGAAGCCTTCCTCCCTTGTTTGTCAGAAGCCAGAAGGGAGACTGTTTTCTCCTCACTTATTTTTATTTGAGAATGGGAGACAAAAACTTAGTAAAGCTAAATATAAACGGTTATATTTTCTATAATAAATAATTGGATATGAATAAACAACAACTTTTAGAAAACATCAAGCGCAAGCAATCCTTTCTCTGCGTGGGACTGGATACCGACATCAAGAAGATTCCCGATTTCCTGTTGGACGGGCATGAGCCTATTTTTGCTTTCAACAAGGCCATCATCGACGCTACGGCAGACCTTTGTGTGGCTTATAAGCCCAACCTGGCTTTTTATGAATGTCTGGGTTTGAAGGGCTGGAAAGCGTTGGAAAAGACAGTGATGTATATTCGTGAGAAATATCCGGATCAATTTATCATAGCGGATGCCAAGCGGGGTGACATAGGCAACACTTCTGCCATGTATGCCCGTGCCTTTTTTGAGGATATGGACATTGATGCCGTGACTGTGGCGCCTTACATGGGTGAAGACAGTGTGATGCCCTTCCTGACATATCAGGATAAATGGGTTATCCTTCTGGCGCTGACCAGCAACAAAGGCTCGCACGACTTCCAGATGACGATGGACGTGGATGGCGAACGGCTGTTTGAGAAAGTGCTCCGTAAAAGCCAGGAGTGGGCAGGCGATGACCGCATGATGTACGTTGTAGGCGCCACGCAAGGTCAAGCCTTTGAGGATATCCGCAAGCTTGTTCCCAATCACTTCCTTCTCGTTCCTGGCGTAGGTGCGCAAGGCGGTTCGCTGGAAGAGGTCTGCAAGTATGGCATGACCAAGGAATGCGGCCTGATTGTGAATTCCAGCCGTGGCATCATCTATGCCGGTCACGATCAGAACTTTGCCCAAGCTGCCCGTCGGGCTGCTCAAGAGGCGCAGCAACAGATGGCCGCGCAGCTGAAGGCTTTTGGCATTTAGGGCTTACGCAAGCCGGAGCCGCACATGTGCGGTGTGGGCAAATACGAAAGCAAGGGATAAACGCCTGTGCTATTCGTATTTGCTTTCTGTTGGCTGGTCTGTTGAAGTCTTGTCAGGCAGGGGGTGTTTTTTGTCTTCAGAGTCCTTCCTGTGCATAGACTTTCCGGCAAGAATGGAGCCTCATTGTTTCAGAGGATTCCTATGCCGGTCAGCATCCTCCCGGATCTTATTCCCATCCGTCTCGCTGAGAAAAACTTTTCATACTGGGTATATGTGCAGAGGCCGGACACTTCGATCTGTCTGGCTGGCACTCCGAAATCCATCAGCTGCAGGCGGTTGGCTGCGGGCAGGTCGATGTGATGCTTATGGGTTTCCCCGTTCCAACAGGAGATTTGTCCGATCGGAAAATTGGCGTCCCGAAAGGCCTCATACACTTCTTCTCCCACTTCAAATGCTTGTAAAGAGATGCCCGGACCGATGCAGGCCAGGACATCTTCTCCTTTGGTCCCGTAGCACGTCTGCATTTTTTCCAAGGTGCGTAGCACGATGCGGTTCACGGTTCCTCTCCATCCTGCATGTATGGCGGCAACGGCACGGTGGCGGATGTCATAGACCAGCAGAGGAATGCAATCGGCCGTGGAGATGCAGAGGCAAAGACCTGACAGACGGGTCAGAAGCGCGTCAACGCCTTGCAAGGTTTCCCGCCGCTTTTCGGGGGTGGCAGACAGCCATGTACCGTCTATGCAAAGCGCTTGTGTGCCGTGGGTCTGCCAAGGGATGACGAGCTGCAGGGGGGAGCCGGGCAGTGTCCGAAGCAACCGTTCTTGGTTGCGGCATACCGCATCCGCATCATCGCCCGTATAGGGGGTGCAGTTCATCGAGGCATACGGGCCGACGCTGCATCCTCCTTGCCGGGTGGTGCTGAAAGCATAGATTTCCGGATGAGTTTGCAGGATGCGGTAGGAGACCAACGGGATGGGACTGTTCACTTTTTCTCCTCCTCCCAATCCTCGTCTTCATATTCGAAGTCTTCCAGGTCTTCCACATCGTCCATGTCCTCATCGTCTTCATATTCCACAGTGAGATCCTCATCGGCACCTTCTTCCTTCAATTCTTCTTGCAAGTGGCTCAGGTTTTTCGGGCGGTGGGCCATGCTTTCGATGTGTCCTTCTATCTTGTTGCTCTCTTCGTTCAGTTCGGTCCAAAGAATGTCTTTCAGCACTTCGATGCCCTGTCCGGTAATGGAAGAGATAAACACGTGGGGAATGCCTGTCGGGAGAGTCGTTTCCAGCTCATCCGTCAGTTCTTGGTCCAGCATGTCGCTTTTGGTAATGGCCAGCACACGCCGTTTGTCCAGCATTTCAGGGTTGAACTTGCGCAGCTCGTTCAGCAGGATTTCATATTCACGGGCAATGTCGTCGCTGTCGGCCGGCACCATGAAAAGCAAGAGGGAGTTGCGTTCGATGTGGCGCAGGAAGCGCAGCCCCAATCCTTTGCCTTCGCTGGCTCCTTCGATGATGCCCGGAATGTCTGCCATGACGAATGACTTCCCCTCCCGGTAGGATACGATGCCCAAGTTTGGCTCCAGGGTTGTAAAGGGATAGTTGGCTATTTTGGGCCGTGCGGCTGATACGGTGGAGAGCAGCGTGGATTTGCCCGCATTGGGGAACCCCACCAACCCTACATCGGCCAGCAGTTTCAGTTCCAGAATGACCATCATTTCCTGCATCGGTTCGCCCGGTTGCGCAAAGCGGGGAGCCTGTCGGGTGGCGGTGCGGAAGTGCCAGTTGCCCAGTCCGCCCCGTCCTCCTTTCAGCAAGACAACTTCCTGTCCGTGTTCGGTGACATCACACAGATATTCGCCTGTCTCTGCATTGTAAGCGACGGTTCCGCAGGGCACTTCGATGATTTTGTCCTCGCCATCTTTGCCGAAACTTCGGTTTTTTGATCCGGATTCGCCATGCCCGGCCAGGACGTGGCGCTCGTAGCGCAGGTGCAGCAGGGTCCAATAGTTCCGGTTGCCGCGTAGGATGATGTTTCCTCCCCGTCCGCCATCACCGCCGTCGGGACCTCCCTTGGGCATGTATTTGGCACGGTGCATGTGAGTGGATCCTCGTCCGCCCTTGCCTGAGCGGCAATATATTTTCACGTAGTCTACAAAGTTGGATTCAGCCATGATAATGTTGATATGTTTTTAATGAATAATGGGGAATGCGGTTGCACTTCGGGCGCAAAGATACGAATTTTGTCTGCTATTCTTTTTATAATATGAGAAAATAAGGCTTTTGTGACCGGGCAAACCTGCCGATACCTGTGGCTTTTATGGCCGAACGAAGGCGGTGCGGTAAATCGGGTTTCTCCATTTCTGCGGGCAGAAAAAAGGAAGCGCCCGGACATAGGGCTTTTAAGGCTTGGATCAGACCTGTGGAAAAGCTCAGTGTGTCTGGGCGCTTCTGTGCTTTCATGAAAAGTGCTTGAAGCTTTATCTCACTTTATCGATAGCCTGACAGATGTCTTCCGTAATGCGTTCCAGCTCGCCCAAGCCATTGATGTGGCTGTATTTCCCTTCTTGCTTATACCAGTCGATGAGGGGGGCAGTCTGGCTGTGGTACACATTGAGGCGTTTTTTGATTGTCTCTTCGTTGTCGTCAGCCCGTCCGGATTCTTGTCCGCGTTTGATGAGGCGGGTCATCAGTTCGTCTTTGGGCACTTCCAGGTCAAGCATGACGCTCACTTCCTGGTTGCGTTCTGCCAGCATTTTCTTCAGAGCTTCAGCTTGAGCGATGGTGCGGGGGAAGCCGTCGAAGATGACCCCCTTGCTGTCTTCAAAGCTGTCCAACACACTGGCCAGGATGTCGATCATCAGTGAGTCGGGAATCAGCTGCCCCTGGTCGATGTAGCCTTTGGCTGTTTTGCCCAGTTCTGTACCGTTTTTGATTTCGGCACGCAGCACGTCACCTGTAGAGATGTGGTTGATGCCATACTTCGTTACGATTCTTTCGCTTTGTGTTCCCTTGCCTGAACCGGGAGCACCAAAAATTACAATATTCAGCATGGTGTTTGATTTTATTTAATGAATGATGATTTACGGGTTCAATCTATTACTGTGTAGATGTCTTTATAGTTGCGTCCCAAACCGTCATAATCCAGTCCGTAGCCTACGATGAAGTCATTAGGAATGCGCATGGCCACGTATTCGATGTTGAGGTCTGCCATCAGCTTGTCCGGCTTCAGCAGCAGGGTTGCGATGTGTATCTCCTGAGGGTGGAGTGCGCTTAGCGTCTCCAGCAGGCGTTGCATGGTAAGTCCCGTGTCCACAATGTCTTCCACGATTACTACGGTGCGTCCCTTTATGTTTTCGTTCAGCCCTATGACCTCTTTCACGCTGCCGGAGGAGCTTGTCCCTTGGTAAGAGGCCAGTCTGACAAACGAAAGCTCACAGGGGAAAGGAAGGCGTTTCATCAGGTCGGCCGTAAACATGAAAGATCCGTTCAGTACGCTGAGAAACAATGGGTTCTTGTCTGCCAAGTCTCGTTCCAACTCTTGAGCCACGCGGTCCACTTCACGCAGGATGGCCGCTTCGGGGATAGAGATGGTGAAACGTTTGTCTTTTATTTGTATAATATGATCCATGGCTGGATTGATTTAAAATGAGTTTTGTTTTGATCCGTGGCAAAGATACTAAAATCTGCTTGATTTCGCAACTTATTCTACGCCGTGCATCATCTTTTGTAGCTTCTTGGTCAGCAGAAAGAGGATGAGAGACGCTGCGGCGGACATGATGACGAACACCATGAAGAAGTCATACATGGTCTCGATGGAGTAGCCGAACAGGGCTTTCGTTTTCCCTTCTTCCGGATAAAGTCCGCCCAGTATGCCGGCAAACTTATTGGCGGTGGCGGTAGACAGATACCAGATGCCCATCATCAGTGAAGCGAACCGGATGGGGGTCAGTTTGTTTACCATGGACAGGCCGATGGGGGAGAGGGCTATTTCACCCATGGTGTGGATAAAGTAGAGGGCGGTGAGCCAGACCAAGCCGACTTTCACGCCGGGCTGCAGGTCTTTCACGCCGATGCAGATCACCAAATAGCCGATGGACAGCAGCAGCAGGCCGATGGCTTGTTTGGTGGGGGAGGAAGGCTCCATGCCGCGTTTGTGCAAGAATCCCCATACGCCCGGCATGACGGCGGCCAGGATGACCACAAAGAAGGGATTGAACGACTGGATCCACGATGCTGGCATTTCCCATCCGAAGATGGACCGGTCGGTCTGTTCGGAGGCGAAAAGGGTGAGAGAGGCGCCCGCTTGTTCGTAGGCGGCCCAGAAGAAGATGACAAAGAAGGCGATGATGTAGATGACGAAGATGCGGTCTCGCTCGATCTTGGTCAGCGAGCCGTCCAGCAGGATGCTGACTGGGAACACGATGCAGGCGGTAAAGATGCCTACGCTGATCCAGTCGCCGTCGAAACACTGATAGAAGAGGATGGCCAGAGCCAGCGTCAGCGCTCCCAATATGCCGTAGTTGCGTGCCTGGTGTTTGTTCCGGGGAGCGGAAGCTTGTTTCGCTGTTGGGGCGGGGTGTCCTTTTTTAGCGTCGGGAATGACGCCTAAGGGTTCTCCGTCCGGGCCGATGAGGTATTTGTTTTTCTGTGTCTCAAACAAGACCACGGTCAGGATGGTGACAATGGCGGCTATCAGGAACCCCCATTTGAAATCGTGCGGATTGCCGGTCTCGCCGAAATAGCCGCACACCAAAGGAGCCAGGAAGGAGCCTACGTTGACTCCCATATAAAAAATGGTGTATGCTGAGTCCAGACGCTGGTCGCCGGGCTTGTAGAGCTGTCCTACAACGGAAGATACAGTAGGCTTGAACAGTCCGTTTCCTAAGATAAGGAAGGTCAGTCCGCCGTACATCAGCATCCGTGAAAGGCTTTGGGCGTCTAAGCAGGAAGCGCTGAAAAACATCAGGAACTGTCCGACTGACATCATCACGGCCCCCCAGAACACAGAGCGGCGAATGCCCCAGTACTTGTCGGCAATGTATCCGCCGATCAGAGGGGTCAGATAGACCAAGCCAGTATAGCTTCCATAAATGGAGGCTGCCGTTTCCTTGTCCATAAGTAGGGCTTGGGTCAGGAATAAGATAAAAATGGCGCGCATGCCGTAGTAGCTGAAACGTTCGGCTGTGCTTGTGGCAAAAATCAGGTAAAGTCCTTTCGGATGTTTCTCAGTGCTCATAATGAATGGGTGTTAAATTGAAAATTGGCGCAAAGATAGCTATTTTCCTTTTTTTTGTTCCATTTCGAGCAGCCATCTTTTTTTGTCCAGACCTGCTGCGTATCCTTTCAGGCTCCCGTCGCTGCCTATCACGCGGTGGCATGGGACGAGGATGCTGACCGGATTGTGTCCCACGGCTCCTCCTACGGCCTGGGCGGATAAGGCGGAGGTTTGGGCCTTTTGTGCCAGTTCCTGGGCAATGTCTTTGTAGGTTACGGTCTCTCCGTAAGGGATCTGCCTCAGAGTCTCCCATACTTTCATTCGGAATGGGGTGCCTTCCAGACGGATGGTCGGCATCAGTTCAGGCACCTTTCCCTGGAAATAGCAGTCAAGCCATTTCCGCACTTCCCGGAAAAGGGGGAGGCGGGCGGAGGCTTTGTCGGGCGGCGGAAGCCGGGGCGGGAAATGCTTCTGTCCGATAAACCATAGTCCGGTTAATGAGCTTCCGTCACTCCTCAGGGCAAGAAGGCCGAGCGGAGAAGAGTAGTCAGATGTATAGGTCATGTCTGTTTGATGATTTTAGGAATTTTGAATGGACAAAATTACGGAATATTTTCTTTATCAACTGTGCGTTTAGGGCGGAAAGTGTGATCCGGCAAAAGAATTTAGTTATAGTGAGACAAAGTGGGGTCGGCTAAAGACTTCTTGCTAAATTTCGCTTTTTTGGGCGAAAACTCCAAGGGAAGCGTAGAAAAGTCGTATCTTTGCAACCGTGCTTGACTTTTTTCAGTCAGCTTGTCAGCATGATGAACTAATTTACAACATTCATATAAAATATGGCAAAAGAAAAAATTATTCTGACCGGCGACCGTCCTACCGGACGCCTTCACATCGGTCACTATGTAGGCTCCCTGAAAAGAAGGGTGGAACTCCAGAACTCAGGCTTGTATGACAAGATCTTTATTTTCATAGCAGATGCGCAGGCTTTGACCGACAACATGGAAAATCCTGAGAAGGTGCGGCAGAACGTCATTGAAGTCGCTTTGGACTATCTGTCTGTGGGATTGGATCCCTCCCGCTCAACCATTTTCATCCAATCGCAAATTCCCGAACTCTGTGAGCTGACTTTCTATTATATGGATTTGGTTACGGTCAGCCGTCTGCAACGGAACCCTACGGTCAAGACCGAAATCCAGATGCGTAACTTTGAAGCCAGCATTCCGGTGGGTTTCTTCACTTACCCCATCAGCCAGGCAGCCGACATCACTGCTTTCAAGGCTACCACTGTGCCTGTGGGCGAGGATCAGGAGCCTATGATCGAGCAGGCGCGTGAGATTGTCCGCCGCTTCAATTATATCTATGGCGAAACGTTGGTGGAGCCGGAAATCCTTTTGCCGGACAAGGCTGCCTGCATGCGTCTGCCGGGTACCGACGGGAAAGCCAAGATGAGCAAGTCATTGGGGAACTGTATCTATCTCTCCGACTCGGCCGACGAGGTGCAGAAGAAGATCCGCAGCATGTACACCGACCCGGACCACTTGCGGGTGCAAGATCCCGGCAAGGTGGAGGGAAACACGGTGTTCACCTATCTGGACGCCTTCTGCTGCCCGGAACATTTCGGACGCTACCTGCCTGAATATGCCAACCTGGATGAGCTGAAGGCACACTACCGCCGGGGCGGTCTGGGAGACGTGAAGGTCAAGAAATTCCTGACAGCCATCATGCAAGAAGAGTTGGAGCCGATCCGCAACCGCCGGAAAGAGTTTGAAAAAGACATTCCTGCCATCTACGACATGCTGCGGGAGGGATGTGAGAAAGCTCGCGAGGCTGCCGCCGCCACGTTGGACGAAGTCCGCCGGGCCATGAAAATCAATTATTTTGATGACAAGGAACTGATTGCCGAGCAGGCAAGGAAGTATCGGGGAGAAGTGCAGGGCTGACTTTGATTTGTCAGACGCAGATGACGCGCATTTGATTTTTTGCGCACGGATTGTGCGGATTTCTTTTGACGGACAGGACAAAGGAATACAGGTGTTTCGGGAGTGCGGGGATGTCGCATTCCCGAAATTGTATTCTTTAATGTCAGCCGCACACGGTGTCGATATGGATTTTGTCAGACAATAGAGCCGCTTTGCCTTCTTTGTATGACAGCTGTTTTGAAAGATACGCTTTGAAAGCTTCACGCCTTCACAAAGTATGCAATTGATTGATATGCAGTTGCTCATGGTGAAAGATGCGACCGTGGGCATCTTTCACTGTCTTTCTCGTGTTTTTTTGTATAATATCCGGCAGCATAGAGGTTTACGGTGAAACATCCTCTGTGGAGCGTGTTCATCATGCTCTTCCTTTCACGCTCCCTGTGAAACATCGCTTATCTTGACAATGAAACTTTTCTTTGAAAGGTTTCCACGTTTAGCCCATAGGGTGTACAAATCGGTCAAATAGGGTGT
>CALUOU010000099.1 GCA_944322335.1 uncultured Bacteroides sp. | reverse complement strand
AAAAAAAAATTTTCCATTTCAAAGAAAAGCATTATCTTTGCGCCCACAAATCAAGACCATTACACTTTTGCCCAATATACCAAATCAAACAAACCAAAGGTTAAATCATTAAAAGTCACAAAGAAAATGAAAAAAGGTATTCATCCCGATAATTATCGGCCGGTTGTATTTAAAGATATGTCAAACGGTGACATGTTTCTGAGCCGCTCCACCGTGAGCACCAAAGAAACCATCGAATTTGAAGGCGAGACTTATCCGCTGGTAAAACTGGAAATCTCCAGTTCTTCACACCCCTTCTACACGGGCAAGTCGAAACTGGTGGATAGCGCAGGTCGCGTTGACAAGTTCATGAGCCGCTACAAGAACCACAAAAAATAAGTTCTCAAAAACAGATCCCATAAAAAGCGTTTCCTTTATGAGAAGGGGGCGCTTTTTTGTTTTCAACACACAGCTTTTTTATTTCGTTTTTTATTGTTACCTTTGTGCCCAACTACAAGAAACAACAAAAAAATCGTAAAATAAGACTATGATTCTTTTTTTCAGAACCCCGCAAAAAAGCGTGATCGCTGTTGAATGCAACCAGACTTCTTCTCCTGATGATAACGGTAAGTTATGCTGGTTGTTTGGCGAAGCGACTCCCGAACGTGAAGAAAACCTGAAAGGGCATTTCGTAGGCCCCCGTCGCGAAATGATTACCCCTTGGAGCACCAATGCCGTAGAGATCACCCAAAACATGGGTCTCGAAGGCATCACACGCATTGAGGAATACTTTCCTGTGGATGACGAAAATGCCGAACATGACCCCATGCTCCAACGCATGTATCACGGTCTCGATCAAAACGTATTTACCACCAACCGCAAGCCAGAACCTATTGTCTACATCGAAGACTTGGAAGCTTACAACGAGCAAGAAGGACTGGCTCTCTCAAAAGAAGAAATCGAATATCTAAAGAAAGTGGAAAAAGACTTGGGACGCCTTCTGACCGACAGCGAAGTATTTGGCTTCGCACAAATCAACTCGGAACATTGTCGTCACAAGATTTTCGGAGGCACCTTCATCATCGATGGTGAAGAAAAGCCATCTTCCCTCTTTCAACTCATCAAAAAAACGACTCAAGAAAATCCGAATAAAATCATATCGGCCTACAAAGACAATGTGGCATTTGCCGAAGGGCCAGTCATTGAGCAATTCGCGCCAGCCGATCACTCGAAACCTGACTATTTCCAGATCAAAGACATCAAAAGCGTCATTTCGCTCAAAGCTGAAACTCATAACTTCCCCACCACTGTGGAACCTTTCAACGGCGCTTCGACGGGCACAGGAGGTGAAATCCGTGACCGCATGGGAGGCGGCAAAGGCTCTTGGCCAATTGCCGGCACAGCCGTCTACATGACTTCTTATCCCCGTTCAGAGGAAGGACGTCCTTGGGAAGAACTTTTGCCTGTGAGGAAATGGCTCTATCAGACACCGGAACAAATCCTCATCAAAGCTTCTAACGGAGCCAGTGACTTTGGCAACAAATTCGGGCAGCCCCTAATTTGCGGATCAGTGCTGACCTTTGAACATCAGGAAAAAGAACAAACAGACGCTCCGGTCTATGGCTATGACAAGGTGATCATGCTGGCTGGTGGCGTAGGCTATGGCACTGAACGCGACTGCCTGAAAGGAGAACCGGAAACGGGCAACAAGATTGTGGTAATCGGCGGTGACAACTACCGCATCGGTTTGGGAGGAGGATCGGTCTCATCGGTAGATACAGGACGCTATAGCAGCGGCATCGAACTGAATGCAGTGCAACGAGCCAATGCAGAAATGCAAAAACGTGCCTACAACGTAGTGCGGGCCTTATGTGAAGAGGAGGTCAACCCCATCGTTTCCATTCATGACCATGGATCAGCCGGGCATGTGAATTGCCTTTCTGAACTGGTGGAGGATTGCGGCGGCCTGATCGATATGAGCAAGCTCCCCATAGGGGACAAGACCCTTTCTGCCAAAGAGATCATTGCCAACGAAAGTCAGGAACGCATGGGATTGCTCATACAGGAAGAAGCCATCGAACATGTTGCCAAGGTGGCCGAACGCGAGCGTGCCCCCATGTACGTAGTAGGAGAAACGACAGGAGACCATCGCTTTGCCTTCAAACAGGCCGATGGCGTACGGCCCTTTGACCTGGCGGTTGACCAGATGTTCGGATCATCTCCCAAGACATACATGGTAGACAAAACCGTGGAACACCACTACGATATGCCAGCCTATGAAATCAGCCGGTTGCAAGAATACGTGGCCAACGTGCTCCAGCTGGAAGCAGTAGCGTGCAAGGACTGGTTGACCAACAAAGTTGACCGCTCTGTCACGGGCAAAGTGGCCCGCCAGCAATGTGTGGGTGAACTTCAGCTTCCTTTGAGCGACTGTGGCGTGGTGGCTTTAGACTATCGGGGCGAAAAAGGTATCGCCACTTCATTGGGCCACGCTCCTCAAGCCGCCTTGGCTTGTCCGGAAGCCGGTTCGGTGCTGGCTGTCAGTGAAGCGTTGACCAATCTCGTATGGGCTCCCCTATCCGAAGGCTTGGACAGCGTATCGCTCTCTGCTAACTGGATGTGGCCCTGCCGCTCACAAGAAGGTGAGGACGCGCGGCTCTACACGGCCGTCAAAGCATTGAGCGACTTCTGCTGCGACTTGCATATCAACGTGCCTACAGGAAAAGACTCCCTTTCCATGACGCAGAAATATCCCGATGGCAACAAGGTCATCGCCCCTGGCACTGTCATCGTGTCGGCTGGAGGCGAAGTGAGTGATGTGAAGAGGGTCGTTGCTCCTGTATTGGTCAACGATGCCAAAACAACACTTTATCACATCGACTTCAGTTTTGACAAATTGCGCTTAGGCGGTTCGGCTTTCGCACAGGCTTTGGGAAAAGTGGGCAGTGATGTGCCCATGACTCAAAGTGCCGAATATTTCCGCAACGCCTTCCAGGCTGTTCAGGAGCTGGTGGAAAAGAGACTGATCCTGGCCGGACACGACATTTCAGCAGGCGGACTGATCACGGCCTTGCTCGAAATGTGTTTCTCCAACATGGAGGGCGGCATGGAAATCAATCTCGACAAGTTCAAGGAAAGTGACCTGATCAAGATTCTGTTCGCTGAAAATCCGGGCGTGATCATTCAGGTGAGCAACAAGCATAAGGAAGAAGTGAAGAAGATTTTGGAAGATGCCGGTGTAGGTTTCATCAAGATCGGCAAACCCACAGACGAACGCCACATTCTGGTGAGCCATCAGGGAGCCTCCTATCAGTTTGGCATCGATTACCTGCGTGATGTCTGGTACTCCACGTCTTACCTGCTCGACCGCAAACAGAGCCTCAACGGTTGTGCCAAGACACGCTATGAACATTACAAGGAACAGCCCATGGACTTGGCATTCCTGCCAGAATTTACAGGGAAGCTGGCTCAATATGGCATTAGCCCTGACCGGCGCACGCCATCGGGCATCCGTGCAGCTATCATCCGCGAAAAAGGCACCAATGGTGAACGGGAAATGGCCTATTCGCTCTATCTGGCAGGGTTCGATGTGAAGGATGTGACCATGACAGACCTTGTATCCGGACGTGAGACCCTGAAGGATGTCAACATGATAGTATTCTGCGGCGGCTTCTCCAACTCAGACGTATTGGGATCTGCCAAAGGATGGGCAGGCGCCTTCTTGTTCAACCCCAAGGCAAAAGAAGCATTGGATAATTTCTACGCACGCGAGGACACTCTCTCCTTAGGCGTATGTAACGGCTGCCAGCTGATGATGGAGCTTAACCTGATCAACCCTGAGCTGGAAAAGAAAGGCCGGATGTTGCACAATGATTCCCATAAGTTTGAAAGCCGCTTCCTTGGCGTTACCATCCCAACCAACCGAAGTGTGATGTTCGGCTCGCTTAGTGGAAGCAAATTGGGCATCTGGGTAGCACACGGCGAAGGCAAATTCTCCCTGCCATACGAAGAAGACCGCTACAACATCGTGGCACGTTATACCTACGATGAATACCCTGGCAATCCGAATGGCTCTGACTACGCTACAGCAGCATTGGCCAGTGCAGACGGCCGTCATCTGGCCATCATGCCGCATCTGGAACGTGCCATCTTCCCTTGGCAGAATGCCTATTATCCAGCTGACCGCATCCATGACGAAGTGACCCCTTGGATAGAAGCTTTCGTTAACGCCCGCAAATGGATTGAAAGTAAACTCTCCTTATAAAAACCTGTGTTGAGTTGGCAAGTCGGCAAAGCAGCCCTATTCCTGCGGCATTTGTTGGCTTGTCAACTTTATCCATTCACTAACCCTTCTATTCGTCAATCAAGAATGAATATCTATCTTGACGCTTTTTCTATTTTCTTCAAAATAGGAGCTTTCACCATCGGCGGAGGCTATGCCATGGTTCCCTTGATAGAAGACGAGATAGTCACCAAACGCCATTGGATCGCTAAAGAGGATTTCATCGACCTGCTTGCGATTGCCCAGTCCTCACCAGGCATTTTGGCCGTCAACATCTCCATTTTCATCGGCTATCGCCTACGGGGCATACGTGGCAGCGTCATCACCGCCTTGGGCACAGTGTTGCCCTCGTTTCTCATTATCCTGGCCATCGCTTTGTTTTTCCACAACTTTAAAGACAACACTGTGGTAGAACGTATCTTCAAAGGCATACGTCCCGCAGTGGTGGCTCTGATAGCGGCTCCTACATTCAGCATGGCCAAATCCGCACACATCAACCGCTATAATGTTTGGATCCCCATCGTGTCCGCCTTACTCATCTGGCTGCTGGGCTTTTCGCCCATTTGGATCATCATTGGTGCCGGACTTGGCGGATATATATACGGTATAGTATCAAGGAAAAACACCTCAAAGACAAGTTGACAAAATTTTATCGAATTCCCAACTTGTCAACTAAAAATTCTAATAAGCTAAAAAATGATTTACCTGCAACTCTTTTATACGTTTTTTAAAATCGGCTTGTTTGGCTTTGGCGGGGGATACGCCATGCTTTCCATGATACAAGGCGAAGTAGTGACTCGCTACCACTGGCTCACTCCCCAAGAGTTTACCGACATCGTAGCTATCAGCCAAATGACTCCAGGCCCTATCGGCATCAACTCGGCCACCTACGTGGGCTTTACCGCTACGGGAAATGTTTGGGGGTCGGCTATAGCCACCTTCGCTGTGGTGCTACCCTCGTTCATTCTAATGCTCACCATCAGCAAGTTTTTTCTGAAATACCAGAAGCATCCGGCGATTGAAGCCGTTTTCGGCGGTCTGCGTCCGGCCGTTGTCGGCTTGCTTGCCTCCGCAGCCTTGGTGCTGATGAATGTAGAAAATTTCGGCTCCCCCACCGAAGACTCCTATTCTTTTGCTATCAGTTGCCTCATTTTCATCATCGCCTTTGTCGGCACACGAAAATACAAGGTCAACCCCATTCTGATGATAGTGCTTTGTGGCGTGGCAGGACTTTTGCTTTATTAGAATCATAGCTTCACCTTCTTCGAGACTGGTTTGGATTCATTTTGCAACCTGTCGAGGGCTGTCACCACATAGCGGTATTTGTTTTTCCCGTCCTGATAAGGCAAGGGGTAAAAAGTATTGCGCGTGACACCGACAATGTGGGAAGGATCGTCCAGATCAACTTTTTCCTTGCGGCCGAAACGATATATCACATATTGAACGGCGCGGTTCATCTCATCCTTATATTTCGGTGCCGTCCAAAACAACAAATAACCGTCTTCTGTCCACACTGCCTTCACTCTTCGCACCTTACGTGGCGCTTCATCGTCTATAAAGTCAAACACAGGCGGAAGAGCCGGATATTTATGATACTCCGCCACAAGCGCATCACGATACCGTCCTATGTTGTTCACCACGGCAGCAGCATACCACTGGCAGCTTCCGCCAATGCTCTGATAAGCTCGTTGCAAAGCCATTTTACGAGGCAGCTGATTGACATTCGGACGCTCAGGATCCGCGTTTTTCACCGTATTCTCCACCGACTGGCCAATAAAGAGCGGACGGTTCTCTCCATGTATGGCCCACCAATGCACTAAGGTCTCATAGTCAGCGGCCGGATGGCCTATTTGCCAATAAAGCTGGGGAATGTTGTAATCAATCCACCCTTCCCTAGCCCATAGCAACACATCAGCATAAAGATCATCATAGTTTTGCAAACCTCGCGTCTTGCTACCCAAGGGATCACTGCTTTCATTGCGATAAATGCCAAAAGGGGACACTCCAAATTTCACCCATGGTTTAAGCTCACGCAGGGTATCGTGTATCTGCCGGATGAGCCTGTTCACATTCTCCCTCCTCCAGTCTGCTTTACTGCTGAATCCTTTTCCATAACGGGCAAAGCTGGCATCGTCCGGAAAGTCTTTTCCTGCAATCGGATAAGGATAAAAATAATCATCCATGTGAATGGCATCCACATCGTAGCGGGACACAATATCAGTGATAACCATGCAGATATGTCGCCGGCTCTCAGGTAAGGCCGGATCAAAGTAAAGCTGGTCACCATAGGTCAGGAACCACTCCGGATGGATGGTGGCCACGTGTCCGGAAGCCAGCTGGTTTTTAAGTGAAGTCTTCACCCGATAAGGATTGATCCAAGCATGAAACTCCATTCCGCGCTTGTGACACTCATCAATCATAAACTGCATGGGATCCCAGTACGGAGCCGGAGCCTGCCCCTGCACTCCTGTCAGGAAACGGCTCCACGGCTCAAGGGCTGAAGCATAAAGCGCATCGGCTTCAGGGCGCACCTGGAAAATGATGGCATTGATGCCCGCCCCCTGCAAAGAATTAAGTTGAGCAATGAGCGCCTGTTTGATCTGTCCGGTAGACATTCCCATGAATTGCTTGTTCACTACTTGTATCCACGCTCCCCTAAACTCCCGCTTCGGATAACGCACGGAAGCTAAATCTTGTGCCTCAACCAGCCCAGCCATGAGGCATACTAACAGAAAAAGAATACTATATCTCACGTTTCTAACCATCGTTTCATTTATTAAGTAATGAAATCCGGGACAAACATACGGAAAAAACTCTTTGCTATCTACAAAAAATTGCATTACTTTGCATTCACTAAACAAAAAAAACTGCAAACACGATTATTATATCCATAGAAATCGCATATCTTTAACTATATATGTCAGAAAATCAATCCATAGTCATCAAAGGCGCACGAGTCAACAATCTGAAAAATATCGATGTGGAAATTCCACGCAACAAACTGATTGTCATCACCGGCTTGTCCGGATCCGGCAAATCCTCCTTAGCGTTCGACACTCTTTACGCCGAAGGGCAACGACGCTATGTGGAAAGCTTGAGCAGTTATGCCCGCCAGTTCTTGGGACGGATGAGCAAACCTGAATGCGACTTCATCAAAGGCATACCTCCAGCCATCGCCATCGAACAAAAGGTAAACAGCCGCAATCCGCGCTCAACCGTAGGCACATCCACCGAGATCTATGAATACTTGCGCCTGCTTTACGCGCGCATCGGAAGGACATTCAGTCCCATCAGCGGCCAGGAGGTGAAAAAACACTCTGTCGAAGACATCGTAAACTGCATGCTTGAACATCCTGAAGGCACTAAATACACCGTGCTGACCCCTGTAGTTCCGAGGGAAGGCCGCACTTTGCTCCAACAGCTGGACATCGACATGAAGCAAGGCTTCAGCCGCCTGGAAGTAAACGGACAGCCCACGCGCATCGATGAATATAAGCCCGGAGACCGGAACGACACCCTCTTCCTGATGGTCGACCGTCTGGTGGCTTCACATGAAAAGGATGCCGTCAGCCGCCTGACCGACTCCATAGAGACTGCCATGTATGAAGGCGATGGCGCTTGCCTGCTTCGCTTCTACCAGCCTGACGGTAGCACATGCCTTTATCGTTTCAGCACGAAATTTGAAGCAGACGGCATGACTTTTGAAGAGCCTACCGACCAAATGTTTTCTTTCAATTCTCCCATCGGCGCATGCCCTATGTGTGAGGGCTTCGGACGGGTTATAGGCATCGACGAACACCTGGTAGTGCCAAACCGCTCCCTCTCTGTTTACGACGGTGCCGTAGTATGCTGGCGAGGAGAAAAAATGGGAGAATGGCGGGATATGGTCATCCGAGGAGCGGAAAAAGCCGGATTCCCCATCTTCACCCCCTATTATGAACTGACCGACCAACAACGGCGCATGCTTTGGGAAGGCACGCCTTACTTCGAGGGCATCAACGCTTTCTTTCAGATGTTGCAAGAGAACCAGTATAAAATACAATATCGCGTCATGTTGGCCCGTTATCGGGGGAAAACAGTATGCCCCCAATGTCACGGCACTCGCCTGAAGCCTGAAGCCGGATACGTGCGGGTAGGAGGAAAAAGCATATCCGAACTGGTAGACCTCCCCATTGACGAGCTGAAGAAGTTCTTTGACAACTTAAAGCTGAACAAGCATGATGCGGAAGTTGCCCGCCGCATTTTGACAGAGATAGAAAACCGACTTCAATTTCTCTTGGACGTAGGATTAAGCTATCTCACGCTCAACCGCCTGAGCAATTCACTCTCAGGAGGGGAAAGCCAGCGCATCAATCTCGCCACTTCGTTAGGAAGCAGTCTGGTGGGAAGCCTATACATCCTTGACGAACCCAGCATCGGCCTGCATAGCCGTGACACAGACAGGCTGATCCATGTGTTGCGACAGCTACAGCAGTTAGGCAATACTGTGATTGTGGTGGAACACGACGAGGAAATCATCCGCGCGGCCGACTATATCATCGACATCGGCCCCAAAGCGGGACGTTTGGGAGGTGAAGTGGTCTATCAGGGAGATATGAAAAATCTTCAGAAAAGCAGCCAAAGCTATACCGTGCGCTACCTGTTGGGCGAAGAGACAATCCCTGTACCTACACACCGCCGTCCATGGAACCAGTACATAGAGCTGACAGGTGTGCGGGAAAACAACCTCAAAGGGATCACAGTACGTTTCCCTCTAAACGTCATGACCGTAGTGACCGGCGTGAGCGGTTCGGGCAAAAGCACCCTCGTACGCGACGTATTCTATAGGGCCATGAAACGTGAATTGGATGAATATACCGAACGCCCAGGCGAGTTTGTGACCATCAGCGGCGATTTGAAAAACCTGCGCAACGTGGAGTTCGTCGATCAAAACCCCATCGGAAAATCCTCCAGAAGCAATCCCGTGACCTATCTTAAAGCGTATGATGAAATCCGCAAATTATGGGCAGACCAGCCTTTATCCAAACAAATGGGATATGGTCCAGGCTATTTCAGCTTCAACAGCGAAGGCGGACGGTGCGAAGAGTGCAAAGGTGAAGGCACTATCACCGTGGAAATGCAATTCATGGCTGATCTGGTGCTTGAATGTGAATCCTGCCATGGCAAACGTTTCAAGCCCGATACTCTTGAGGTGAAATACCACGACATCAACATATATGATGTATTGGAAATGACAGTAGACCAAGCCATCGATTTTTTCACAAAATACGGCCAAAAGAAAATCGCCAAGAAGCTGCAACCGCTTCAAGACGTAGGACTGGGGTATATCAAGCTGGGGCAGTCCTCTTCCACGCTTTCCGGAGGTGAGAACCAGCGGGTGAAACTGGCCTACTACCTCGGTCAGGAAAAGGCGGACCCTACCCTATTCATCTTTGACGAACCTACCACTGGTTTGCATTTCCACGACATTAAGAAATTGTTAGAGGCTTTTGACGCCTTGATACGACGGGGACACAGTATCATTATTATAGAACACAACCTGGACGTGATCAAATGCGCCGACTACATCATCGACCTTGGTCCTGAAGGAGGTGATAAGGGAGGATATGTAGTAGTTTCAGGAACCCCCGAAGAAGTGGCCCAATGCGGAGCCAGCTATACAGGGCAATTCTTACAGGAAAAATTGCAGGCAAAAGAATAAATTCCTCTGAAAAATTTGCTATTCTAAAAAAAAACCGTACCTTTGCACCGCCTTACGAAAAGAACACCTTTTCAAAATGACCAGGAGAGATGGTAGAGTGGTCGATTACAGCGGTCTTGAAAACCGCCGTGCTGAGAGGCACCGGGGGTTCGAATCCCTCTCTCTCCGCAAAGCTCTGAAATTGAGTCATTCAAACAAAGGGTCAAAAAGCAAAAAGCACCGTAAATCAAAAGATTACGGTGCTTTTTATATATATACGCAAATCTTGAAGCAGTCGAAAGTTTTCACTTCAAACACACCTTGAAATACACCCCCACCGACCAATACCGGCCGTCATACAGCGCAGCCGTCACATTGATCCTGTCTTTCCACACGGCATAGTTCGCTC
>CALUOU010000098.1 GCA_944322335.1 uncultured Bacteroides sp. | reverse complement strand
CTGGTGACCACGAAGGCTACGTTTGAGAGCAGCCATCCGGACGTGGTGGAGGTGGAGGCATCGGGCAAGATGCGCGCGCTGAAGGTAGGCTCGTCCGAGGTGAGCGTGAGCTATACGTCGGAGCAGGGCGTGGAGCAGATCCTCGTGTTGACGGTGAACGTGATCACGCCTTTCCCGCTGACGGAGGACATGTTCGATCCGAGCATCTGGGAGAAGGGCACGTTTGACGAAGAGACGCATACCCTGGTGACGGGACCTTATGGCTTCGGCGGCTGGCAGTATGCCGACGGTCTGAACCTGTCGGGCTACAGCACACTGACGGTGGAGCTGGGCAGCGACAACGACAGCGGCGTGTCGTTCCGCCTGTTTGACCAGAACAACTATTGGACAGATCCGGCCATGTATGATTTCGGCAATTCGCGCCGTGTGGTGATCGACCTGCACAACATGAAGAATGCGAAGGGCGAGCGGGTGGATCCTTCCCACCTCTACATCATCGGCTTCTGGTCGAATGGAGGCAAGCCGTTCGTGATCGACAGGCTGACATTGGAGTAGGAGGTGCAGCATTCCTGCTGCGCGATGAATAGATTGGTGCGGCATTCTTTCTGCGCGATGAGCTCAGATTCCGATAGCTTAGCGATCATACGTTAGTGATTGCGCGGCAGGGATGCCGCACCTCCTATTTATGTGAACAGTTTTATCATGAAAACAGTGAAACAATTCTTTCCGAATCGTGTCTTATGGGGAATGTTCTTGGGCTTCCTCTGCCTTTCGTGCCGCCAGAAGGCGGAAGAGGCAACGGATGCATGTGTTCTCCGGCCGAAACAGGCCATGGAAACAGACGCCAGCGTATTGACGGACAGCATCACATACATCCCTTTGGAGACATCGGACGAAAGCCTGCCGGGCAATGTCGTTTCCGCCAAACGTGACGGCGGCTGTTACTTTGTGCAGTGACGAAAGAGGATTGTATGCCTTCGACAGCACAGGCCGGTTCTTAAACGAAATCGGTCGCAGAGGGAACGGGCCGGAAGAATATCTTTATATGGACTGTTATGCATTGGATCGCAGAAACAAACTTGTCTATGTGGTGTGCAATGTGCAAAAGAAGATATTCAGGTTTACCTATCAAGGGAAGTTTCACTCTGTTTTGCATGTAGACAAGTGTGATGCCAACATAGCTTCAAGAGCGGATGACGGAAGTCGGCAACCCGGTCTTGCGGCAACTGGTCAGGCAGCTGAAAGAAGATGACAACCCCATCCTTTTTCAGTATCAGTTATAGCGATTGGTGATGAGTGATGAGCGGTTAGATTCGTGCTTTCGCCACTCCTTGCTCATCATTTTTTTCATGGAACTGGTTTTTAACTGCTTTTAATAAGGTGGCTATTAAACTATCTGAATGCAGACTGGTCAAATTTCAAGTTGATGTGTGTTTGGCGGAATTCGTTTGCAGGTTGAAGGCTGCGGACGGTTTCAGCTTACGGACTCGCAGGCATGAAAAGAGGACTTGCTGACTAGATGAATGAACACCTAAAAACAACAATCTATAAACTAACAAACTTAAACAAATGAAAACAAAACTGGTTTTTACTACTTTGTTGGCGGGCGCTTTGCTGGGCGCTTGCGCCACGCAGCCGGTGACGAAAGAAGAGCCGGGACTGAAAGACGTGTTGGGCGACAAGTTCCTGATCGGTACAGCCCTGAATGTATGGCAGGTGGCCGGTCAGGACACGGCAGCAACCGCCATTGTGAAAAAACATTTTAATGCCATCGTGGCCGAGAACTGCATGAAGTGTGCGGAAATCCATCCCACAGAAGATACGTATGACTTCAAAGACGCGGACGCTTTCGTGAAGTTCGGCGAGGAAAACGGGCTGACCATGACGGGACACTGCCTGATCTGGCATTCGCAGCTGGCTCCTTGGTTCTGTGTGGACGAGAAGGGCAAGAACGTGTCGCCGGAAGTGCTGAAACAGCGGATGAAAGACCACATCTATACCGTGGTGAAACGCTACAAGGGCAAGCTGAAAGGCTGGGACGTGGTGAACGAGGCCATCATGGAAGACGGATCGTACCGCAAGAGCAAGTTCTACCAGATCTTGGGCGAGGAGTTCATCCCCTTGGCGTTCCAATATGCGCACGAGGCTGACCCGGATGTGGAGCTGTATTACAACGACTACAACATGCATGAGGCCGGCAAGCGGGAGACCGTGGTGAAGCTGGTGAAGGACCTCAAGGCTCGCGGCCTGCGTATCGACGCTGTGGGCATGCAGGGACATGTGGGTATGGACTATCCCGACATGGATGAGTTTGAGAAGAGCATGGTGGCTTACGGCAACGAGGGTGTGAAAGTGATGATTACGGAATGGGACATGAGTGCCCTGCCTACGGTGAAGCGCAGCGCGAACATAGCCGATACGGTGGCCTTCCGCAAGGCGTTGAATCCTTATCCCGATGCTTTGCCCGACAGTGTGTCGCAGGTGTGGAACCAGCGGATGGGTGCTTTCATGGATCTCTTCCTGAAGCATGCCGACATCATGGACCGCGTGACGGCTTGGGGTGTGACAGACGGCGATTCCTGGAAGAACGGCTTCCCAGTACGCGGCCGCAAGGATTATCCGCTTCTGTTCGACAGAGAGTACCAGCCGAAACCGTTTGTGACGGAGCTGATCGAGAGACTGGAGAAAGAAAAGGCTGAAAACGCCGCTGAATGATTTCTTGGACGCGGATTTCGTGGAACATCATGAGGATTAAGGCTTTCATGAAAGAAAGAATCTGTGGAATCCGCGCCAACTCACTAATCACTAATCATTAATCATTAATGAAAAAGATATTGTTATCAGTTTGCTTGGCGGCTGCCTGTTGCGGTCTGCCGGCACAAGAGAAAGGGCTGTATCCTTCGGTCTTCCCCTTGGATGAGGTGAAACTGTTGGACGGCCCCTTTAAGCATGCCTACGAACTGAATGTGGATGTGCTGCTGAAGTATGACACAGACCGCCTGCTGGCTCCTTTCCTGAAAGAAGCGGGGCTGCCGAAGAAGGCGGAACTCTTTCCGAACTGGGCCGGTCTGGACGGACACGTGGGCGGACATTACCTGTCGGCCTTGGCTCTCTGTTATGCAACTACGGGCGATCAGGCTTGCAAGGAACGCTTGGACTACATGGTAAGCGAGCTGAAACGCTGCCAGGACGCGCAGGGCGACGGCTACTTAGGCGGTTTCCCCAACGGCAAAACGGGCTGCTGGGACGAGATCCGCAAGGGAAACGTGGGCGCGATCTGGAAGTTCTGGGCACCGTGGTACAACCTGCACAAGACGTATGCGGGCTTGCGTGATGCCTACATTTATGGCGGAAACGAGGAGGCGCGCCAGATGTTTCTGGACTTTTGCGACTGGGGCTTGACGGTCATCAATCCGCTGAGCGACGAACAGATGGAGCAGATGCTGGAGAACGAGTTCGGCGGCATGGACGAGGTGTATGCCGACGCTTACGAGCTGACGGGCGACCTGAAGTACCTGGACGCTGCCAAACGCTTCTCCCACCACTGGCTGCTGGACAGCATGGTGGCCGGCGTGGACAACCTGGACAACAAACATGCCAATACCCAGGTGCCGAAGGTGGTGGGCTATCTGCGCATTGCGGAGCTGAGCCGTCAGGCCGGACGGGAGGCGGATGCAGTGCTGTATCAGAAAGCGGCTGCCTTCTTCTGGAAAACCGTGGTGGAAAACCGCTCCCTGGCTTTCGGAGGCAACAGCCGCCGCGAGCATTTCGCTCCTGCCAACGACTGCATCAGCTACGTGGAAGACCGCGAGGGGCCGGAGTCCTGCAATACCTACAACATGTTGAAACTCTCAGAAGGCTTGTTCCGTCTGACGAAGGACGCGCGTTATGCCGACTTCTACGAGCGCGCCTTGTATAACCATATCCTCTCCACCCAACATCCGGAACACGGGGGATATGTCTACTTCACGCCTGCGCGTCCGGCTCACTACCGGGTGTATTCCACACCGAACGAGGCCATGTGGTGCTGTGTGGGTACGGGCATGGAGAACCACGGCAAGTATGGCGAGTTTGTCTACAGCCACTTTGGCGATGCTCTCTACGTCAACCTTTTCATGGCGACCCAGTTAGACTGGAAAGAGAAAGGCGTGACGCTGACGCAGGAGACGTCCTTCCCCGACGCTGAGAGCAGCCGCCTGACCATCCGGACCAAGAAGAGATCGGCGAAGCTGACCTTGATGGTGCGTCATCCGGCTTGGTGCAAGGAGATGAAGGCGGTGTGTGACGGCAAAGACTATGCCGAGGGCAGCCGGCCGGGCAGCTACATCCGCATCGAGCGCAAGTGGAAAGACGGGGATGTGGTGGAACTCTCCTTGCCGATGGAAGTGTCGGTGGAAGAATTGCCGAACGTATCGAACTATATCGCCGTGATGCGCGGCCCGATCGTATTGGGAGCGCGCATGGGTACGGAGAATCTGGACGGCTTGGTGGCTGACGACGGCCGCTGGGCACACATCGCTCACGGTCCGCTGGTGTCGGTGTTTGACACGCCGTTGCTGATCGGCACGCGGGAGACCATTGTCTCCAAGCTGAAAAACATGCAGCCTGTGGCCGGCAAGACGATGTGCTACACGGTGCCGGGTCTGTTCAGCGGAAAGTATGCCAACCTGGAACTGGAGCCGTTCTTCCGCCTGCATGACTGCCGCTACATGATGTACTGGCTGTCGATGACGCAAGAGGAGTATGACGCCTACAAGAAGGCTGAGGCAGAAGCCGAGCAGCGCCGCTTGGAGCTGGATCGCCGGACGGTGGACATGGTGACACCTGCCGAGCAACAGCCGGAAGTGGATCATCAGATGAAGGCGGAAAACTCGCAGACGGGCAACTTCAACAAGGAACCGTGGCGTGACGCGCGTGAGGGCGGTTACTTCCAGTATAACCTGCTGACGGAGGGCAATACCGACCTGAAGCTGATGGTGCGCTACTGGGGCAACGAGTCGGGCAACCGGGCGTTTGAGATCCTGGTGGACGGCCAGCTGCTGACCGAGGAGAATCTGACAGGCAAGTGGAACAAGGCTGAGTTCGTGAACGTGGAATACGCCCTGCCGGAAAGCATGCTGAAGGACAAGCAGTCGGTGACGGTGATGTTCCGTCCGAAGGCGGGCAACATCGCGGGCGGTGTGTTCGGTGTGCGGCTGCTGAAATAGATTCTTTAGACGCTGTTGATACGGATCTGAATAGTTGGCGCGGATTGTTTTCCGGCGGGATATGAAATATCCTGTGGCGGATGTACGCCGATTATATGTTTGATAGCGAAATGTAGAGACGCGATTGATCGCGTCTCCTCGCTTTTTGGGGGATATGCATGTATATCGGTCGGAATGATCCGCTGCTGATGGAAATGTTTTTTTATTTAACGGTTAAAATAGATAGATTGAAATGAGACAACGAAAGATTTGGGCGGCAGGACTTCTCGCTGCCTTGGTGACAGGAGGCTTGGGGGCACAGAACCCCATTGTGCAGACCTGCTATACGACCGATCCGGCACCGATGGTGCACGACGGAACTTTGTATGTGTACACCGGACATGACGAGGACGGTGCGGATTTTTTCTGGATGCAGGAATGGAGAATCTATTCCACGCAGGACATGGTGAACTGGACGGATCACGGATCGCCTCTCGCCATCGAGTCGTTTGAATGGGCTGACGACCGCGCTTGGGCGTCGCAGTGCATCGAGCGGAACGGCAAGTTTTATTGGTACGTGCCCCTTCACTCCAAACTGACCAACGGAATTGCCGTGGGGGTGGCTGTGGGCGACAGTCCTACGGGACCGTTCAAGGATGCCTTGGGCAAACCCCTGTTTGACAACGGCAGCTGGGACAACATCGACCCTACTGTTTTCATTGACGACGACGGACGGGCATACCTCTACTGGGGCAACCCCAATGTGTATTGCGTCGAACTGAACGATGACATGATTTCCTTCAAGGGAGAAGTGAAGAAGCTGGAACAGACCGTGGAGAGCTTCGGCGCGCCCGGTCCCGAAAAGCGGGTGAAAGGCAAGAAATATCGCGACACCTACACGGAAGGACCGTGGCTGAGCAAGCACGGCGACAAGTATCACCTGCTGTATGCGGCAGGCGGTGTGCCCGAACACATCGCCTATTCCACCAGCGACAGTCCGATGGGGCCGTGGAAATATTCGGGCACGATCATGCCCTTGCAGGACACCGGCTCGTTTACGAACCACTGCGGTGTCATAGACTTCAAGGGTCATTCCTATTTCTTCTACCATACCGGCAAGCTGCCCGGAGGAGGCGGATTCAGCCGGAGCGTGGCCGTGGAGGAGTTCAAGTATAACGCCGACGGATCCTTCCCCACCATCAACGCTACCCAAGAGGGTGTGAGGCCGATCGCTACGTTCAACCCTTACCGGAGGGTGGAGGCGGAGACCATCGCTTTCTCGGAAGGACTGGGCACCCGCTCGAATGCTGCCACAGGCGTGTATGTGAGCGAGGTTCACGATGGAGATTATATAAAGGTGCGTGAAGTGGACTTCGGACAGGAAGCTCCCGCCGGCTTCCGGGCATCGGTGGCCAGCGCGTTGCGGGGCGGCACGCTGGAAGTGAGACTCGACAGCCTGAAGGGAGAGCAGATTGCCGCGTTGACGGTGAAAGGCACCGGCGGATGGGAAAACTGGATGACCTTGGAGAGCCAGGTGTCCAAAGTGAGCGGTGTGCACGATGTGTACTTCGTCTTCAAGGGCCGCAAGGGACCCGAACTCTTCAGCTTCGACTGGTGGGAATTTACGCGCGGCACCCAGCCCGATCCCATGCAGACCGCCAAGGCCGCTGAGACCAACGTTCCCGGAAACGACTATCCCCGCATCGATGCGGAACGTCGCGCGCACTTCTGCTTCTATGCGCCGAATGCCAGCCGGATCCAAGTGGACTGCTGCGGCAAGAAGTATGAGATGGAAAAAGGAGCCGACGGCTGCTGGCGGGCTGTGACCGATCCGCTGGTGGTGGGTTTCCATTATTATTTCCTCATTGTGGACGGCGTGTCGGTGAACGATCCCAACAGCTATACTTATTTCGGCTGCTGCCGGGAATCCAGCGGCATCGAGGTGCCGGAAGGTCCGGAAGGCGACTATTACCGTCCGCAACAGGTGCCCCACGGACAGGTGCGTTCGTGTGTGTACTACTCGGAATCCCAACAGGAGTATCGCCGCTGCATGGTCTATACGCCTGCTGAGTATGAGACCAGTCCCAAGAAACGCTATCCGGTGCTCTACCTGCAGCACGGCATGGGCGAGGACGAGACCGGCTGGAGCACACAGGGACGGATGAACTTCATCCTGGACAATCTGATCGCTTCGGGCGAGTGCGTACCGATGATTGTGGTGATGGACAGCGGCGATGTGGAAGCTCCTTTCCGTCCGCGTCCGGGCAAGAACGTGAACGAAGAGCGTGCCCAATACGGAGCCTCGTTCTACGACGTGATCCTGAAAGACCTGATCCCGATGATTGACCAGACTTTCCGCACCAAGACCGACCGCAAGAGCCGTGCCATGGCGGGCTTGTCGTGGGGCGGTTTCCAGACGTTCAACACCGTATTGCCCAATCTGGACAAGTTCGCTTACATGGGCGCTTTCAGCGGCGCCATCTTTGGCATGGATCCCGCTACGGCCTACAACGGTGTGTTTGCCGACGCGAAGAAGTTCAACAAGGAGATGAAGTATTTCTTCTTGGGCTGCGGCACGGAGGAGAACATGGGTACCAGCCGTCTGGCGAAGTCCTTGCAGGAGCTGGGCATCGAGGTGGAATATTACGAGTCGCAAGGGACGGCTCATGAGTGGCTCACCTGGAGGCGCTGCCTGAAGGAGTTTGTGCCGCACTTGTTTAAATAATACGATTCATTTGACGCTGATGACGCTGGTTCTGTTTCAGGCATGGATTTCGCGGAACTCGCGGATTGGGAAGCTTGGGATGTGTCCTGCGTTTGTCAGCGTCATTTTGCGTTTGAGCAATTCAATGTAGAAGCATTAGCATAATAGATTATGAAGAGAAGAAAATGGTTGATAGGACTGTTTCTTGGCTTGATGGGAGGGACGACAGCTCTCTCTTTGCAGGCACAGGAGACTGATTTGAAATTGTGGTACGACCGGCCGACCGAACGCTGGGTGGAAGCCCTGCCGTTGGGCAACGGGCGGCTGGGAGCCATGGTGTATGGCAATCCGGCACACGAGCGGTTGCAGCTGAATGAATCGACGGTGTGGGGCGGATCGCCGCACAACAATGTCAACCCGAAGGCAAAGGAGGCTTTGCCGCGCATCCGGGAACTCATCTTCCAGGGAAAGAACGAAGAGGCGCAGGCACTCTGCGGCCCGGTCATCTGCGGATCGGCCAACGGCATGCCCTACCAGACTGTCGGCTCCCTCCTGCTGGACTTCGAGGGCATCGGTGCCTATACCGATTATTACCGTGACCTGGACTTGGAGCGGGCGGTGGCGACAACCCGGTTTACCGCCAACGGTGTGACTTATACCCGCGAGGCATATACTTCCTTTGTCGACCAGCTGCTGGTGATTCGGCTGACGGCCTCGAAGAAGAAAAGCCTTTCGTTCACGCTGCGTTATGACACTCCCTATCGGGAAGGAGTGACGCGCGAGGTGACTTCAGATAAGGTCTTGCTCTTGGGCGGAAAAGCCAACAGCCACGAAGGGGTGGAAGGCAAGGTGCGTTTCGTGGCCTTGACCCGTGTGGACAAGAGCGGCGGCACGCTGACGGCTCTGGGTGATTCGGCCCTGCAAGTGCGCGGTGCCAACGAGGTGAAGATCTATGTGTCTATCGGCACCAATTTCAAGAATTACAAAGATGTCTCAGGCGACGCGCGTGCCACAGCTGAGGCTTATCTGAAACAGGCGGGCAAGAACTATGGGAAACGGCTGCAAGCCCATGTGGATGCCTACCGCACCTATTTCGGCCGCGTGACGTTAGATCTCGGCCGCACGGAGCAGACACAGAAGCCTACCGACCGGCGCATTGCGGAGTTTGCCACGAAGTTTGACCCGCAGCTGGCTGCCCTCTACTTCCAGTTCGGACGCTACCTGCTGATCAGCAGTTCCCAGCCGGGCGGACAGGCCGCCAACTTGCAAGGCGTGTGGAACGAAAGCCTTTTCGCGCCTTGGGACGGCAAGTACACCACGGACATCAACGTGGAGATGAACTACTGGCCTGCCGAAGTGACTGCTTTGCCAGAGATGCACGAGCCTTTCCTGCAGCTGGTGAAAGAAGCGGCGGAGCAGGGGAGGCAGACGGCCGCCATGTACGGCTGTCGGGGATGGACGCTTCATCACAACACGGACATCTGGCGCAGCACCGGTGCCGTGGACGGACCGGCTTTCGGCATCTGGCCCACCTGCAACGCCTGGTTCTGCCAGCACTTGTGGGACCGCTACCTCTTCAACGGCGATGCGGATTATCTGGCCGAGGCTTATCCGCTGATGCGCAGTGCGTGTGAGTTCTACCTGGACTTCCTGGTGCGCGAGCCGGAAAACGGATGGCTGGTGGTGGCTCCCTCTTACTCGCCGGAGAACAATCCCAAACTGCCGGGGCGGGGCTTTGTCATTGTGGCCGGTGCGACCATGGACAATCAGATGGTGTCTGACCTGTTTCACAACACCCTTCAGGCTGCCGGTGTAGTGGGAGAGGATCCTGCTTTCATGGACAGCCTGCGCACCGTGGCCAGCCAGCTGGCACCGATGCAGGTGGGTCGCTGGGGACAGCTGCAGGAATGGATGGAAGACTGGGACGATCCTAACGACCATCACCGGCATGTGTCTCACCTCTGGGGGTTGTATCCCGGCCGTCAGATCAGCGCCTACCATTCGCCTGTGTTGTTTGAGGCCGTCAAGACTTCGCTGAACGCAAGAGGAGACGAGTCTACGGGCTGGTCGATGGGCTGGAAAGTCTGCCTGTGGGCGCGTCTGTTGGACGGCAATCATGCTTACAAGCTGATCACAGACCAGATCCGTCCGGCTGCCAGCGGACATGGCGAGCGGGGCGGCACATATCCCAACCTGTTTGACGCGCATCCGCCTTTCCAGATTGACGGAAACTTCGGATGTGCGGCGGGCATTGCGGAGATGCTGGTGCAGAGTCATGATGGGGCTGTCCATCTTCTGCCTGCCCTGCCGGATGTGTGGAAGGCGGGAACGCTGAAGGGCATCCGTTGCCGGGGAGGTTTCCAAGTGGAGGAGATGAAGTGGGCGGAAGGCCGTTTGCAGACCGTCACGCTGACTTCCACCTTAGGCGGCACGTTGCGCATCCGTTCGGCTGTGCCTTTGCGCCTGGACGGCAAAGAGCTGAC
>CALUOU010000097.1 GCA_944322335.1 uncultured Bacteroides sp. | reverse complement strand
CAACTAAGTTGATTTCGCATCGCAACTAAGTTGACTTTCGATCGCAACCATGCTGGCTGATCGGACGCGGTCAGCTACGGTCCGCCCGGTTTCTTCTGTGAGCGGCCAAGGCGTTGTTGATGCTCACACGGAGGTTGTCGATGCCCTTGCCCTTGTCTTGTTTAAATCCAACGAGGAAAGGCACGAGGATTTCGATGAAACTTTTCTTCACGATCAGTACCTTGTCCAGCTTGGGTTCGTCCCCGTACATTCGTAAGCAGTCACTTTAGACCCGTTAAAGTTCTAAAGAAACACGTTTTTAAAAAGTTTTCAAATTCCTCACGGATGGCGCCGACAAGCGATTCCCTGACGGAGTCCGGAAGGGTGACCGTCCCACGGCCCATGAACATGGAAACCACTTGGGAGTTCCATTCGGAAAGCTGGCCCATATATGCATCGAGTTTGGATGGAGTCCGGCGATCTTGTCAAGAAGGGAAGAGACGCGAAACTCCGCATCGTGCGCCTTCTTTTCGGCGGCACGGCGGGCACGCTTCTCCGCATTCAGCTGGGAAACGAGTATTTCCTGGGCATGTTCTTCCGACTTCAAGACGGCCTAAAGTGACTGCTTACGATGAAACCACAACTATTCTATAGATTGTCAACTTGCTCTATCTTCCACTCGCCAAGGGTTTTCTTCTCCTTGTCGAAGCTGATGCCCACCTTCACTCTCGGCAGACCGCAGAGGGCAAAGCGTTCGGGGTACTGCTTCAGGTCTATCTGGCCGAGGGCGGTGTCGGCGTCCTTGTCCAGCTTCAACTCTATAATATATAAAGTATGGGCGGTGCGCATCACCACGTCCACCCGTCCACGCGGGGTACGAACTTCTACGTCTGTATAGTAACCCAACAGCGTGAACACCAAGTACAGCATTTGTTGGTAATGGCCTTCATAGTGCGTATTCTCACAATAAGGCACGGTGGAGAGCACCTGCTGCATCAGAGCCAAAGCGCCAGACATGTCATCGTAATAGAGACGCTCGGCCATTTCGCCTACCAAGGTGTTGATTTGTGCGGGCTGCCGCACATAGTTGGGCAACAAGCTCCGCATCAGCCCGATGTGTACCTCCCGATTGGGAAGGTCCAACAAGTAAAGTTCCGAAAATGGAGAATAACCTTTGATGGTCAGGTAACCGCTTTGATAGAGCAAGGGGGTGATACTGGTCATATGCTCCGTTGGCGCGTCAAAGTCGGACGCCATACACCGACGATTTCCTATCTCTTGCGGAATGACATCATATTTACGCAACATATCTATCAGGTAAGTCGGAGTGCCGCTGCCGAACCAATAGAAATCCATCTTGCCATCATTGAAGGCGTTGAACAGGCTGTAGGGATTGTAGATGTCCGGCGAAGGCCACGTGAAATGATAGCCGTCGTAGTTGGCTTTCAGCTGGAACAGAAGCCCTTCCTTGTCCGTATGCAGCTTGGCGGCGAATGCCTCCAAATCCACGTCCATCTGCGATCGCATCTCCTCTTCGGTTATCCCGCAGATATCGGCATAATCCGTAAGCATACTGATATTCTTTATGTTGTTCAGTTCGCTGAAGATGCTCAGTTGGGAGAACTTGGTGATGCCGGTCAGGAACACGTAGCGCAGGTAAGGGCCGCACGCCTTCAAAGGGCTGTAGAAGTTGCGCATGACGTTGCGAAGCACGGGCAGATTCTCGTCCTCGTGCATGACATCGAGCAGCGGAGCGTCGTATTCGTCTATCAAAACCACGACCTTTTGCCCGGTCTTCTGATAAGCACGCTCTATCAAGCCTTGCAGGCGCTGGTTGGATTCTTTCTCTTCCGCCACTTTCCCATATACTTGTTCGTACTTATACAATTTCACATTCAGTTCACTCTCCAACTGTTCGCGGCCCATATTCTTGGCCGTGCTCATGTCGAAGTGCAGCACCGGGTGTTGTGCCCATTCCTTTTCCAACCTTTCTATCGCCAATCCTTGGAACAAGTCTTTCCGTCCTTCGAAATAGGCATGGAGCGTGCTCACCAACAGGGACTTGCCGAAACGGCGGGGACGGCTGAGAAACATGTATTTAGAGGCGGAATGCGTCATGCGGTAAACGTATTCCGTCTTGTCGATGTACAGGTAGTTCTCTTCCCTCAAATCGGAGAAGGTCTGTATGCCTACGGGGTAGAATTTCAATACGGGCTGTTCCATTGTCTTTTCCATTTATATTCCAAAAGCAAAGATAGGATTTTTCCCGGACTTTTGAACCCTGTTCGCAGGAAATATCATCTATTTTTATAGCCGGACAAAAATAAGCGGCGAATGGTTCCGTGTCTGTTCAGAAAGAGAAAGCTGTTCACACAGGCTGCTGGCGAGGAGGCGCAGGCTTCAGCCATTCCAGGAAATCAAAGATGTCGGGTTCGTCCAAGTAGATTCCCTGTTCGGCATAATAGGCTTCTTCCGGGTCTTCCGGCAGGGTGTACAAGTCTTCGTAAAGGCTGATGCGCTTGCCGAAAGGCGTGGTGAAGCAGGCATGCCTTGCGTCCTCTTTTTCCTTCTTTTCAATGGTTTTCCACAAAACGCTCCCGTTCCAGTCATCAGCCTCTTCATTGCTGAGCCGCTTAACCGGACCGTTCACATACGTCCGGTCACAATAAGTGACAAGCTGGACGGCAAGAGCCTGACCTTGTGCGGATCCTGCAACGGGCATAAGGAAGGTGACATCACGGAACATACGGCCATCCCTGTGGCGCAAGGCAAGAGTTTTTCCGTTTCCATCCTCAACGGCTGTGTAGGTGTCTAACCGTTCCGCACGGATGGTGTCGAGAATCTCAGCCGCTTCTTTCAACAAGCCCCTCTCCTGTTCTCCCATGGAGGATGCCGACAGACGGAACTGCCGGGCTATGGTCTCCGATAGGGACCTGCCGCGCTTGTCACGCCAGTTGAAGGCCAGATCCGGCCAAAGCATCCGCAAGGCGGCCTGTCCGTCTCCGGTGAGCCGCAGGAAAATGGCCTTGCGGTGACGCAAATCGGGAAACACACGCCGCAAGATTTTGTCTTCGCTTGCAAACCAGACCAGCATTTCGCTCAGACGGCGGAAGTCGCGTGACAGTACGCTTTCCGTCATCCATTGCCTGAGGCTGCTGCCAGGGGCTTTTGCGACGGCCTCAGACACAAGATTGTGGACTTGCGAGGTGGCGTTGGCATCCATGCCCAAACCGTCACACCAATGGAACACCACATCGCCCAAGCTGCGGTACATGTATTCGTAAACGCCGTCAAGCCCTACGGCGATGATATTCTCCGTGTAAAGCAACAGCTGCAGGATGTCCGCCCCGGTGCAGAGCCGCGCCTCCCGTCCGGCAAGACCATGCAGCCTGCCATGCAGCTGACAGAAGAAGGACACGTCGCCGCTCACGTCCATGGAAGCGGGATGAAGCCGCTGCCATTCCCTGGCAAATTCATGAATCCTATGCATGAGCATACTTAATCACTAACCGTTAATCATTCACCACTATTCATGCAGCCACACCGTCCGCAGGTATCTCCGCCAGACGGCGAGATGTGTGGTCGTGTTCAATTCCTTACAGATGCGGATGCAGGTGTCTGTCAATGTTGCCGTGGCTTTATCCATGTCCGCCTCTGTTGTCGGGACAGCCAGCGCATTCAGCGTCCCGTTCCCTACCGGAAGGTCCCGGACTGCTTTGACCGCCGAACAGGCATCCGCCAATACTTTATATAAGGTGGGCGCATAGTTGCGGAAAGACTCGATGAGCTTTTCCTTTTCCGACTTCGACGTTCCGGCACGGACAGCCTGCACCGTTCCGCCTACTAACTTTTCATTGGCCTTCCCGGCTGTCAGGAAATACTCGGCAAGGAAACCGTCCCAGTTGGCGAAGAGGATAAATCTCCTCTCCTGCCCTTCCCCACAGGAAGAAGGAATGATGCCTATATGCGCATAATAGACAGCGGTAAGGGTCTCGTCCTTTTGCCTGCTTGGGCAATAGGCATCCTCCGTAATCTCCACCTTGCGGATGATTTCCGTAAAATCCTTATGCTGAAGCTCCACCTCCGCCATGCCGGTTTCCATCTCCACGCCGGAAGTCGGGGTCAGGAACGGGCGCAGCGTGAGCCTGCTCCAGTTGGCCTCCACATAGCCCGGATTGTCGTGTTCGTAACGGGCGAGGTTGATGACAAGCTCCGCTTCCTTTCCGGTCATTTTCGCCAGACGTTGGCTCAACGTGACATCGCCCTGCTTGTGGAGATCCTTGCAGAGGGAAACCAATGACGGCTTGGCGACAAGGCGGCCTATCATGTCGTAAAGCATGGGCAGCGCACGCTCTTCATATCCGCAAGCTTGAAGGAAACCGACGAGCAAATCCACGGCACGCCCTTTCTCGGTGCCGACCGACAGGCGGTCGCCTTCCGTGTTGTGCAGGCGGACTACGTGAAGATCCCATACATTGGGGTAAGACACCGTGAGCCAGCTGCCCGGCTCAAAGCCCCGCACCTGGAACACCAACCGCTTTTCGCGGCGGAAACGGCAGATGTAGCCCTCACAGCCGGCCAACGGGCCGTCGATGACACGCACAATCTCGTTCGGCTCGCCCGCTTTCGCATTGAACGCATAGTCGGCGTAAGGACGTTCCAGCACGATCACCTTGTCGGCATAGTTCTCGTTGTAGTCGCGGAAGGCGCGCATCTGCTCTTCGGGAATGACACACATCTGCGTCCTTGCGTCTTTTTCTTTTTTGCGCTCATACTGCATGTCTACGTCATGAGAACGCTCTTTCATGAAATCCATCAAGGCGTCCTGCGTGGCAAGCACGAACACGATGCCCGCAAACAGAGGCTTCTGCCTTTCATCGCTGTCGAGGCGCACGTTGACCGTGGTATGGGTCGGCGCATAGATCTCAAGGATATTCCTGCTCTCCGCCTTCCGCTTTTCCAAGAGTGCCACCAGCTTGCTCTCCTGATGGCGTTTGGTGCGCATGACATACCAGCGGAAATCCACATGGTTGAGTTTGTCGGGCATACTATATATAAGGAGTTAGAGAGTTGCCGTCGGCAAAACCGAATCAGGCATCAGAAGCCCGTTGCCGATCGAGCGTTCTTCACGTTCCTCTCATGACAGCCGCATGAGAGCTACGGAGTACCATCTTTCAGGTGTAACGGCAGTATTCTGGACGAATCTCAACAGCAATGACCCACCGTTGTTATGTGACGAGAAGAGCAAAGCGCAGTACGCTTTATAACAGATGCTTCCATATCACAATTGTTTAATATTCAACCAATTAAGTCTTTCCAACATCGCCGCTTCATCATCGTTTTATACTATGAAGCGGCATGATTCCACAACTTATTGAAAATCAACGGTTAGCGAATTGTGTTTCTCGAAATTAGTCGAACAAATTCAGCTTTCCCTTACTTCAAAATCCTAATCTTTAAAAATTATTAGGGCTTAAATGCCTCTGTATGAAATCTTTTTTCTATCTTTGCGGCGTAGTCGACGCTTCATAGTATACAACAGCCATATTTTCCAAGCCTCCAACACCCCTTATTTTTCTAAGAAAAATAGAGACAATCTGATTGGCGTAAATCAGCATTGCTATCTGAAGTGCCGTCAAACGCGACACAAGAGGGCGAGCAGGCTGGCCCCAACGAGAGGTTGCGTTTCAATCCTTCTTATCAATTTGACATTTTGCATTTCTTCCCTTCTCAGAATCGCTTGTTTCCGTCTCACAGACCGGTTCCCTCCAAAAAACGAAACGGAAATTTACAATTGACTGTATTGTAGCGCGATAGCGAAATCCTTACATTCCAAATAGCGTTTCCGTCTCTTCTTCCCGACCGAAAAATGCCGGAAAAAACGCTCCCTGTTTCCGCCGCACGCGTCACCCGTCTCCGCCGCACGCATGTTTTCACCTCACCACATGCGTCCCTTGGAACGGCCGCACGCATGATCCGGAACTGTTTTCATGCGTGATCCGCCTTCTGATGACATGCGCCCTTCCCCAAAAACACAGCTTATTTCGCATATTCATTCCGTGCTTATGCTTTTTCCGGTCCTGCTTGGACAGTTTTGAAAATACGGGCTGTCAGCATTTGCAGGGCATCTGAGTCATTCTGACGGAAAAACATGCGTTTCGCCGACAATGCGCCCGAAAAGGGAAGGCCGCTTCCCGCCAACCGCCGCTCTGTCTTGTCCGTTAGCGGACACCCGACTGTCCGATTCCGAACACTTTTCCCCCGCCACAGGCTCTTATGGCCGCTTGGCACAGTGTTTGTCCTTCCTGTAACCAAAAAACATACGATAGACCCATGAAGAAAGCAGCATTGTTGATAGCTTGTTTCTGGATGTCGTCCATGCTGGCGGCACAGAACGACACCACCACTTACGAACGAGACATCACCCTGGCCGAAGCCATCGCCTTGGCCCGAAGCCAATCAGTGGACGCAGCCGTCGCCTTGAATGAATTGAAGACAGCTTACTGGCAATACCGCACCTACCGCGCCAACCTCCTGCCCGAAGTGGCTTTCGAGGGAACCATTCCCAGCTATCGGAGAAGCTATAGCTATTACCAGAATGCGGACGGATCATACTCGGTGGTCCACAACAACGTGCTGGAGATGTCCGGCGAACTTTCCATCAGCCAGAATATCTGGCTCACGGGCGGCAACCTTTCACTCACCTCTTCGTTAGACTACCTGAAAGAGCTGAACAAGGGCGGCAACCGGCAGTTCATGAGCGTGCCCGTCAGCCTGGAACTGACACAACCCGTTTTCGGAGTCAACACCTACAAGTGGGACCGCCGCATCGAGCCTGTGAGATATGCCGAGGCAAAGGCTTCGTTCATCTCGGCCACAGAAGAAGTGACCATGAGCACCATCACTTACTTTTTCAACCTCCTGCAATATAAAGAGGTGCTCGGCACCGCCAAACAAAACAAGGAAAACTCAGACCGCCTATACGAAGTGGGCAAGGCCAAGCGGAAAATGGGACAAATCTCTGAGAACGACCTGCTGCAGCTCAAGCTGAACGCCCTCCAGGCACAGGCCGACGTGACCTCAGCGGAAAGCAATCTCAACGCGGCCATGTTCCAGCTGCGCTCGTTTCTGGGAGTGTCCGAACAAGAAAACCTCAACCCCGTCATTCCCTCCACCGTGCCTGACGTGGACATTGACTACAACACCGTGCTGAACAAAGCCTTGGAACGGAACTCTTTTGCCCAAAACATCCGGCGCCGCCAACTGGAAGCAGACTACAGTGTGGCCACAGCACGCGGGAACCTGCGCAGCATCAACCTCTTTGCCAGCATCGGCTATGCCGGACAGGAACGCAACTTCACCGGGGCATACCGGGATCTGGCAGACAACCAGATTGTGGAAGTGGGCTTCACCATCCCCCTGCTGGACTGGGGCAAACGGCGCGGACAGGTGAGAGTGGCCAAAAGCAACCGGGAGGTAGAGTTGTCGCGCATCCGTCAGGAACAGATGAACTTCAACCAAAACATCTTCATCCTGGTGGAAAACTTCAACAACCAAGCCCAGCAGCTGGCCATTGCGGAAGAAGCGGACCGCATTGCCGAACGGCGTTACAAGACCAGCGTGGAAACTTTCATGATCGGGAAAATCAGCACCCTCGACCTCAACGATGCGCAAAACTCGAAGGACGAAGCCCGGCAACAGCACATTTCGGAGCTATACTCTTACTGGTATTACTTCTATCAGATACGGAGTCTCACCCTTTGGGATTTCGAGCGGGACGAGCCGCTGGAAGCCGATTTCGAGCGTATTGTGAAAAACTGATCCGGCGTTTCCTTTGTACAATCCATCCGAAATGCCTATTTTTGCCCGCCATAGAGCATCCGATTATTAACGATTTAAAAGAACATGATTTTAGTCATAGATGATGATAGCGCCGTACGCTCTTCCTTGCAGTTTATGTTGAAGCGTGCGGGATATGAAGTGAAAACGGCCGTCGGCCCCAAAGAAGCCATCGGCCTTGTACGCGCCGAATCCCCGGCATTGGTGCTGATGGACATGAACTTCACGCTCTCCACCTCCGGAGAAGAAGGATTGACCCTGCTCAAACAAGTGAAAGTGTTCCGCCCCGAAGTGCCCGTCATTCTGATGACAGCCTGGGGCAGCATCCAATTGGCCGTGCAAGGAATGCAGGCCGGCGCATTCGACTTCATCACCAAGCCTTGGAACAACGCCGCCCTGCTGCAGCGCATCGAGACCGCCCTTCAGCTCACGACCTCCCCAACGGACGTGTCCGCCGAAGAGACTGAGCGATTCAACCGCAGCCACATCATAGGCCAATCGCGGGGACTGACAGAAGTGCTGCACACAGTGGCCCGCATAGCCCGCACCAATGCCTCGGTGCTGATCACCGGCGAGAGCGGAACCGGCAAAGAACTGATTGCCGAAGCCATTCACCTCAACAGCCAGCGTGCCAAACAGCCCTTTGTGAAAGTCAATCTGGGGGGCATCTCGCAAAGCCTGTTTGAAAGCGAAATGTTCGGCCACAAAAAAGGAGCCTTCACCGATGCCACTTCCGATCGCACGGGACGCTTCGAGCTGGCCAACAAAGGCACCATTTTCTTAGACGAGATAGGCGACCTGGATCTCTCATGCCAAGTGAAACTGCTCCGTGTGCTGCAAGACCAGACTTTCGAGGTACTGGGAGACAGCCGTCCGCGCAAGGCAGACGTGCGGATCGTATCGGCCACCAACGCCGACCTTCGCAAGATGGTGGCTGAACGCACTTTCCGCGAGGATCTGTATTACCGCATCAACCTCATCACCATCAAGCTGCCAGCCCTGCGCGAACGCAAAGAGGACATCCCCCTGCTGGCACGCTACTTTGCCGACCGTCAGGCGGAAACCAACCGCCTGCCCCGCACGGAATTTTCGGCAGACGCCTTGGACTTCCTTTCGCAACTGCCCTACCCCGGAAACATCCGCGAGCTGAAAAACCTGGTGGAACGCACCATCCTGGTCTGCGGGAAACCATTGCTGACCGCTTCAGACTTCGACGCCCAATACCTGCGCCACGATGAGCCGGCTCAAGCCTCTGGCAAGACCAATGTCTATGCAGGCATGACCTTGGACGAAATTGAACGGCAAACCATTCTCCAAGCTCTCGATCAGCACAAAGGAAACCTCAGCCAAGTGGCATCGGCACTCGGCATCAGCCGTGCGGCTCTCTACCGGCGCCTGGAGAAATACAACATCAGCTACAGCAACTGACACCAACAAGGGGACAAACCGGACACCGGCCACTAAACTAATCACCAATCACTAACCGCTAATCACTCAACCCATTGCGCATCAAATTCCTGTTCTTCCTGCTCGTCCTGATGCTGGCGGCATTGGGCGGCGTCACCGCCTGGCTGGCACGCGACATGTCCCGCCTCCATCTGTTGCTGATAGAGGGGAGCATCCTCCTGATCCTGCTCTATCTGTCGGTCTTCTATCAACGCATCGTGAAGCCGCTGCGCACCATAGGCAATGGCATGGACTTGCTGCGTGAGCAGGATTTCAGCAGCCGCCTCAGCCCTGTGGGCCAGTATGAGGCAGACCGTCTGGTGAATATATTCAACAGGATGATGGAGCAGCTGAAAAACGAACGCCTGCACCTGAGAGAACAAAACCATTTTCTCGACCTGCTGATCCAAGCCTCACCCATGGGAGTCATCATTCTCACGTTTGACGAACATGTGTCTCAGCTCAACCCGATGGCTCTCAAAATGCTGGGAGCACGGCTGGAGGAAGTGGCGGGCAAACGGCTGTCAGCCATCGATCTCCCTTTGGCCTCCGAACTGACCGGCATCGCACGCGAAGAGACAAAGGTGATCCGCCTGAACGACGCCAATGTCTACAAATGCACCTATTCTTACTTTATAGACCGAGGCTTCAAACATCCTTTCTACCTGATTGAACGCATGACGGACGAGGTGATGCGGGCCGAACGGAAGGCATACGAAAAGGTGATCCGCATGATTGCCCATGAAGTGAACAACACCACAGCCGGCATCACCTCCACACTCGACACCGTAAGCCAGGCGCTGGAAAGCGAAAACGGAATGGAAGACATTGTGGAAATGATGCGGGTCTGCATGGAGCGATGCTACTCCATGAGCCGTTTCATCACCCGATTTGCCGATGTGGTGAAAATACCCGAACCGAACAAGCAGCCCGTACTCCTGAACGAACTGGTTATCCGCTGCATGCATTTCATGGAAGGAATGTGCGCAGACCATCACATCAGCCTGCGCTCAGAATGCGACCCGGAAGTAAAAACCGTAAGGCTGGATGCGCCTTTGTTTGAACAAGTGCTGGTCAACATCATCAAAAATGCCGTGGAGAGCATCGGCCATGACGGCGAAATCATCCTCCGCACCTTCTGTCCCGGCACCATCGAAGTGGCGGACAACGGCCCCGGCATCAGCAAGGAGTGTGAAGAGAAACTCTTCACCCCCTTCTTTTCCACCAAACCCAACGGACAAGGCATCGGACTGGTCTTTATCCGCGAAGTGCTGACCCGCCACGGATGCGCTTTCTCACTCCGCACCTGCGAAGACGGGCTGACGCGGTTCCGCATTCTTTTTCCGTGAGGAAACGGTTTATAGTCAGAAAATTATTTGACGAATGTAGAGGATGTGTCAAAATTCCGGCACACTCTTTTTGCCTTTTATTATTGCTTCATTGGCCATTTATCCTATGATGCTTCACAACCGGATTTTCGGACTGACCC
>CALUOU010000096.1 GCA_944322335.1 uncultured Bacteroides sp. | reverse complement strand
AATAAGAAGAAGCGTTATGCTTATCTTGTGATTTGGAAACGTGGAAACTTTCAAATTTAGCACAAGGAAGGCATAGTGGTTCTCACGCTATAGCGTGGGCTGCTATTACCATATCCGTGCTAAAGGTTTTCCTACGACCTCCAAATCAGAATGTGGTAGCATTGCAGTTCCACGCTTCAACGTATAATGTATAATATAAAAGGGCTCTGTCTGAAAAGACGGTTGCAAGGTATAGCTGGAAGAAGTAGGCCGGTCATCGGGACAAAATCCTGTCCGGGCTTTTTCGGCAGCATAGGTATCCAATCATGCTTCGCGACCGTATTTTCCGTCTGATCCCATTATACAAAGAAAGCGTGGGGAATCAGCTTCTGCTTATCCCAGCTTTCAGGCTCTCGCATTGCCTCGCCAAAAGGATAAGCAACGCCAGTCAGCCCACGCCTGTTTGCCCGTCCCGGACACACACATATCAGCTCACCGCCTCGCTCATCACTCCGTCCAGACCTTCGCAATTGGCCTTGAAAGACTTGGTGTAGTCAAAGTGGAAAGTCAGGATGTCGCTGTCCTTGCATTTGTCCATAATAACGGCAGGCAACGGGACATTGGTCACCAGCAGTCCCTTGCCGCCCATTTCGCCATAACTCTTCAGGACGGAACGGAAGGAATCGATCTCTGCCGGATCTTTCACTTGCGTCCGGCAAGCCACAAACAGCAGCTTGTCACCCATGTCGGCCACAATACCGGCCTCGTTTTTCAGCGCATTGCCGCGCGTCATGAAAGCAGAGTGCATCCACACCTGCCTCACTTGGGGATGACTGTCCAATGCATTTGCCACCAGAAACTCAAACCAGCCGCTGAAGAACATCAGCTCCATAATGTGGTCTGAACACAGCTCAAAGTCCTTCCAGCCCTTATACTTATGGCAAATGGAAAGCCACACGGTCTGCTTGGATTTGTCCCAGCGCACATGCTGTCCGTCAGGCTGCTTGATTTCGCCTTGCTGACTGCCTCGCACTTGCTGCACTTCGGAAGAGGAAAGAGCCGTGGTGAGGCGGTTGAACGCCTCGAAATTGTAACGGCGCGCCTGCTCTATCTGACGGCACACTTGCAGATCGGCTTCGGTATAGTCGTCAAAACGCTTGTAATGAGCCAACGGATTGCCATACAGCCTGAACTGCACATCACGGTCCATTGTCAGCGGACGTGATTCATGGGAATCCAAATCGGTCAGCAAATGATCAGTGCCGATGTAGATAAAACGCACATCGGGATGGTCGCGGAATCCGGCGTAGAACAGCAATGACCAAAGTTTGCTTCCGCCCGTGAGGTTCAACGTGACCCGGTCTTCAGCATATTGTTCCCTCAAAGCCATGACCGTCTTTTCAATGGAAGGTATGTCCGCCAAGTCCATCTGCATGATTTCAATGACTTTATCCGGACAACAAGAAGCCACCCGTTTGGCTTCCTCAAAGGATTGGCTGGAACATACCAACAGGGTGTGTTCCGGCTGCGCATCGGCTATACCTAAATAGGCGGCAACAGGCTGCCCGCCGATGAGCGAGATATGTATCTGTTTCATTCTTCTTCGTTTCTGTGTCAATGAAAGGGTCAGGAAGCCAGGCCAACGCCTGAGGCTCTTCCCTCTCCATTCTTCGTTTAAATGTCCTTGCCTCCTGCGAATTCCATCAAGTAAGCCTTGATGAACCCGTCTATCTTGCCGTCCATCACGCCGTTCACGTCTGAAGTCTGGTAATTGGTGCGATGGTCTTTCACGCGACGGTCATCAAACACATAGCTGCGTATCTGTGAGCCCCACTCGATCTTCTTCTTGCCGGCTTCCACCTTGGCCTGTTCCGCCATCCGGTGTTTCATTTCCTTGTCGTACAGCATGGACCGGAGCAGACGGAGCGCGTTCTCTCTGTTCTTAGGCTGGTCACGCGTCTCGGTGTTTTCAATGAGGATCTCCTCCTCCTCGCCCGTATAAGGGTCTTTATACTGGTAGCGCAAGCGCACGCCCGACTCCACCTTGTTGACATTCTGCCCGCCGGCGCCACCGCTTCGGAAAGTGTCCCACGAGATGCGGGCAGGCTCGATGGTGACTTCAATGGTGTCGTCCACCAGCGGCGTGACGAATACCGATGCGAACGAAGTCATCCGCTTGCCTTGGGCGTTATAGGGCGAGACGCGCACCAGCCGATGCACTCCGTTCTCCCCTTTCAGATAGCCATATGCATACGAGCCAGAGATTTCGATGGTGCAGGTCTTGATACCCGCCTCGTCGCCTTCCTGCAGGTTGGCAATCGTAGCCTTATAGCCATGCGTCTCGGCATAACGCAGGTACATGCGCATCAGCATGTTGGCCCAGTCCTGGCTTTCGGTACCTCCCGCGCCTGAATTGATCTTCAGCACACAGTCCATCTGATCGGCCTCCTCGCGAAGCATGTTCTTCAGCTCCAAGGCTTCCACTGCTTCCGCCGCCTTGGCATAAGCCTCATCCACTTCTTCTTCGGTCACCAGTTCGTCTTTATGAAAATCGTATGCCAGCTGCAGCTCGTCAGCCAATGTCTTCACTTCATTGTAGCCTTCGATCCACTGCTGCAAGCCTTTCACTTTCTTCATTTGCGCTTCGGCAGCCTTCTGGTCATCCCAAAAGCCGGGCGCCTGAGTGCGCAACTGCTCCTCCTCCACTTGGATTTTCTTTCCTTCAATGTCCAGATAGCGGTTCAACGCTTCGGTGCGTTCTTTAATATCTTTCAGTTGTTCTGCAGTAATCATTCTAACTATGATGGATAAAAAATATTCAATTTGCGTGCAAAGGTATGAAAAAAACGCATACATTTGCGCCATCAACTTAATTATGTATCACATCTATGAATAAATTGTGGAAACAAATGAGCCTGTCCGTGCTATTGCTGGCAGGTTTTGCTTTGAGCGGCTGTTCCTCAAAGTATCAGTATGAGACCGTGCCGAACGATCCGTTGCAGGCACGCATCTACACCTTGGACAACGGACTGAAAGTCTACATGAGCGTCAACAAAGACGAGCCGCGCATCCAGACTTACATCGCCGTGCGCGTGGGCGGCAAAAACGATCCTGCCGAGACTACGGGTCTGGCACACTATTTCGAGCACCTGATGTTTAAAGGCACCACCCATTTCGGCACACAGAACTATGAGGCTGAGAAACCCCTGCTCGACCAGATCGAACAGCAATTTGAAGTCTACCGCAAGACAACTGATGAGGCTGAACGTAAGGCCATCTACCACGTGATCGACAGCCTCTCTTACGAAGCTTCCAAATATGCCATCCCTAATGAATACGACAAGCTGATGGCAGCCATCGGCGCCAACGGGACCAATGCCTACACGAGCTACGACGTAACCTGCTACACAGAAGACATACCCTCCAACCAAGTGGAGAACTGGGCGAAGATTCAGGCCGACCGGTTTGAGAACTGCGTCATCCGCGGTTTCCACACCGAGCTGGAAACGGTGTATGAGGAGAAAAACATGTCGCTGACGCAAGACTCGCGCAAGGTGTATGAAGCTATATTGGCCGCCCTCTTCCCCCACCATCCTTACGGCACACAGACCGTGATCGGCACACAGGAGCATCTGAAGAATCCTTCCATCACCAACATCAAGAACTATTTCAAGACGTGGTATGTGCCCAACAACATGGCCATCTGCCTCAGCGGCGACTTCGATCCCGACCAGATGATTGCCGTCATCGACAAATACTTCGGCACACTCCAGCCCAATCCCGACCTGCCCAAGCTGGATCTGGATGAGGAAGAGCCGATCACCACACCCATTGCGCGTGAGGTCTTGGGTCCGGAAGCCGAAAACATCTCTTTGGTATGGCGGCTGCCGGCTGCCTCAAATCCTGATGCAGACCTGATGCAGGTGGTCAGCCAAATTCTCTATAACGGACAAGCCGGCCTGATCGACCTCGACCTGACCCAACAGCAGAAAACGCTGAGCGCATACGCCTACCCCATGCAGATGGCGGAGTATGGCGCATTCGTAATGGCCGGACGGCCTAAAGCCGGACAGACATTGGACGAGGTGAAAGACCTCTTGCTGGCAGAAGTGAAGAAGCTGCGCGACGGAGACTTCGATGAGGAAATGCTCAAAGGAAACATCAACAACTTCAAGCTGAGACAACAATACCAGCTGCAAAGCAACGAAGGACGCGCCGACTGGTTCGTGCAGTCGTTTGTCAACGGCACAGACTGGGCCAACGAGGCCAGCCTGCTGGAACGGATCTCCAAGATGACCAAGGAACAGATCGTAGAGCTGGCCAACAAATACCTGAAGGACGACAACTATGCCGTCATCTACAAACGCCAAGGCAAGGATCCTAACGAAAAGAAGATCGACAAGCCGCAGATCACGCCTATCGCCATGAACCGCGACACGGCCAGTGCCTTCCTGAAGGAAATGCAGACCGCAGCCGCCAATGCCGCCCCCATCGAGCCGGTATTCCTCGACTACAGCAAAGACCTCTCGCAACTGACAGCCGACAACAACGTCCCCGTGCTCTACAAGCAGAACACCAGTGACGACATCTTCCAGCTGATCTACCTCTTCGACATGGGCGCTAACCAAGACAAGGCACTCGGCATGGCTGCTGACTACCTGAGTTACCTTGGCACCAGCGACAAAACCCCTGAGGAAATCAAGAAGGAGTTTTACGAAATGGCTTGCATGTTCAGCGTCTCATACAGCCAGAACCGCACCTACGTTGTCCTGACCGGACTGAATGAATACCTGGACGATGCCATGGAGCTGTTTGAGGAATTGCTGAACGACGCGCAAGTCAACGCCGAAGCTTACCGGAACCTGGTGGCTGACGTGCTGAAAGCCCGCCAAAACGCCAAGCTGAACCAGCGCACCAACTTCTCGCGCCTGATGTCCTACGTGACCTACGGCCCGAAAAATCCCAGCAACAACCTGCTGAGCGAAGCCGAACTGAAGGCCATGAACCCGCAAGAACTGGTAGACCGCATCCACGGAATGAGCAGCTACAAACACCGCATCCTCTACTACGGACCCAGCAGCAGCGAAGACTTCCTGGCCATCCTCAACAAGGAGCACAAGACTCCTGCCGAACTGAAAGACGTGCCGACAGACACCTTCCAACGCCAGCAGACATCAGAGACCAGAGTGTTCCTGGCTCCCTATGATGCCAAGAATATCTACCTCTCCCAGTATTCTAACAGCAACGAATTATTCGACCCGACTATGGAATCCTCACGCCAACTCTATAACGAATATTTCGGAGGAGGCATGAACTCCATCGTCTTCCAGGAGATGCGCGAAAGCCGCGGACTGGCTTACTCGGCATGGGCTGGCATGGAGAGACCGGACTACAAGAACAAGCCATACTACTATCTTTCGCAGATCGCCACGCAGAGCGACAAAATGGCCGATGCCGTCAATACCTTCAACGACATCATCAACAACATGCCGCAATCCGAAGCCGCCTTCAAGCTGGCCAAGGACGGTATGCTAGCCCGCCTGCGCACCGCCCGCATCATCAAGGACAACGTGCTTTGGGACTACATCGACGCACAAGACATGGGCTTGACAGAAGACAGCCGCATCAAGCTCTACAACGACCTGCAAAACATGACGCTGCAAGACGTGATCGACTATCAGCAGAAGCACGTGAAAGACCGCATCTATCACTATGCCATCCTTGGCAACAAGAAAGACCTCGACATGAACGCCTTGAAGAAGATAGGACCGGTAACAGAACTGACTACAAAGGAAATCTTCGGCTATTGATAAGCATTTCATCAAGCACGGACTGATTCCTTATTCATCATTTAAAAATGGAGATGCAAGAGTCTTGCATCTCCATTTTGTATATCAAAGAATCAGTCATAAGTCATCTGTACCATAAAAGGAAGCCTCTGACGCGGATTACGCTGATTCCACGAATTCATCATACATTCTCATGCCACAGAGAACATAAACGCAGCATGCCGCCCATCAAAATCTCCATCCCAGCCCCAGCATGAGGTTGTTGGGGTATTGGAAGTCATAGAGCTGATAGCCCACATGGAGAAACAAACGGCGCGTGACAAACGCCTTAAGCGCCAGCACCTGATAGAAGCCTTTGGTGTCTTCACCCTTGTAGATGACATTGCGCCCCACACCGACATTGACCGAAAAGACAGGCATGTTCAGCTCGGCACGAAGAGAAAGCCCCACCGCAAACTGTTCGCGAAAAGGCGGACGATAAAACTTCATGTCGTCCGAACTTGAATTCTCCACCTGGTAAGAAGCCAGATTGGCACTCTCGTCGTATTGAGCGTCCAGGGAGAGACCGGCACGGAAGTAACGGTTCACCACATACATGGGGTTGAAATTCAGCCCCACTACGCCAAAACTGCCGGGAGCCATCGCCCCACCATTCTCATTGATTATCGCCCGTTTGCGAGTGGCTCCATAGACCACCAAGTCATAACTGAAACGGGACAAGGGATGCCAGGAAGCCGCCATCCTGTCTGCCCGCTCAGATATATTCCCCCAAGCACGGGTCACTCCCACACGCACCCCCACTATGTTGACTCCCGCATTGGGATAGTGGGTATTGCCGTTGGAATAATGCGCTCCATCCACTCCTGCTGTCAGTCTCCACTGAGGCGACAATTGCCAGCGGAGGTAAATGCCCAGCCCCATGTAGGCATTGACGCGCGAGCCGACCACCGTGTTGTAGGGGTTGGTTTCCTCGTCGTGTTTTTTCCAGCCGAACGTGGCGCCGAAATTCCATTCGCAGTCCAGCGACAGACGGGAAGACAAGCGAGCCAGCCGCGTGCCCTGAAACAGATATACCCCCACGGGACTTCCCAACTCGGAGGTGTGGAGGAAGCGGTTGTAGGACAAGCCGATGCCCTGATAGGCATGCGGATAGAGCCGACCGAAACGGCTGTCGGGAGCGAAACGGAACGCATAGCGCAAGTGGACGGACAGAGCCGTGCTAATGGGTTCGCCGACTGCATTGTTGCCGGCAAAGAAATGATGGGTGGGAAACACATAGCCCGGACGGAAATCCAGTCCGATGCCATGGGCAGCTTTGCCACGGGACAGGCTGTCCGGCGGAAACGTGTCGGACGGACGGGCCGCCAGCGGGCACAGGATAAGGCATAAGAGTAGGCAGATACGGATATACATAGGCTTGTCTTATTCAAAAAGGATCTCATAGCCGACCGGCCACCGGAACTCCAGCAGCCCGGTCAGAACACGCCGCCTGCCCGTCAGGGGATGGATGGCGTATGCGCGGTAGGGGAAACCGTAGTAGGCGTACCACAGCCTCACTTTCCCGTTGACAGTCTCGTTGGCTTCCACCTCCACTTCTTCTTTCTGCCCTTGCAGAGCCAGCGGGAGCGCGAAGCGTTGGACGGTCAAGGTGTATGGTAGCTGTCCGTCGGCGATGGCGGGAATGCCGTATTGCCCGGTGTCGATCAGCGGCACCAGCGGCGGCTTCTCTCCAAGGAAAGAGAGGCCGGGCAGCTCTTCACAAGTGAAATTCACCTCATAGGCCGACTTGCGGTAGGGGTACACCTCAAACACAGACACATGGTCAACGGGATTGATGAGGGCGAACGCCTCCCCCTGAACCTCCAGACTGTCTTGCTGAAGCCAATGGCCGGTGGAATAGACGATGCTGTCCAGGCGGTAAGGCTCGGCGGTGGGGGCGATGTCCAGACAGATGGTGTAGGTGTCGCGCTCGTTTCCCACAAACAGGTTGAGGCTGACAGGGCTGCTGGTGATGTTTTCCTCGGCTGTCACCCGCAATTCTTTCGCCGAGGGACGCTCCACCGTCAAGGCCAGCGTGGAATGCTCCAATTCCCATTTCCACCACCCGCCTCCGCAAAGCACGGTGTCAGCTGCCAGCAGCTGGCCTTGCAGGTCGTAGATGTTGCCCCGCAACAGGTCGAAATAAAGTGGATTGTTGACAAAGCTCATCCCCCACAACTCCCAATCGCCTGATTGGAAACCGATGCTGCGGGTGCTGCCATCGGCCGGCATTTGCAATTTGGTCACTTCGGGGGTGATATTTTCCACAAACACATCGTCGTTGCACGATGCGAACAACACGGCGGTCAGGACAACCACTCCCCAAAGGAAGGAGCCCCGTCTGAATAAAGCGGTATCGATTTGCATAAATCCGATGAAAAGATGAATGTGGAAAGAATAAATCATTGCCCAATGGACGTTCCGTCCAGCAGCTCCAGATAAAGCCCAATGGCTTCCTCGATCTCCCTCACAAACACAAACTCATCGGCAGTGTGCGAACGGCTGCTCTTCCCCGGACCCATTTTCAGGGAAGGGAAAGGCATCAGAGCCTGGTCAGACAAGGTGGGCGATCCGAACGGCACCCGCCCCAACTGCACGGCACGGCGCACCAACGGATGTTCGGGTGAGACATGCGACGATCCGAGCCGGAAGCTGCGCGCCTGAGCCTGACAGGACAAATGCCTGGTAATCTCATCGAACAACTCCTGATTGGTATAGCACTCGTTGCTGCGGACATCCACCACAAAGGTGCAACGGTCGGGAATGACATTGTGCTGGGTGCCGGCCTGAACCATGGTGACACTCATCTTGACCGGTCCCAACAAGGGGGAAACTTTCGGGAAACTGAAGTCGCGGAACCAGGCTATATCGTTCAGCACCTTATAGATGGCATTGTCTCCTTCGTTGCGGGCAGCATGCCCCGAACGCCCCGTAGCCGTCACGTCCAGCACCATCAGCCCTTTCTCAGCTATGGCGGGCTGCATCTCCGTAGGCTCGCCCACCACAGCAAAAGCGATGGGAGGAAGTTGCGGCAACACAGACTCGACACCTCCCTTGCCCGACACCTCTTCCTCACACGAAGCCAAATATATCAGGTTATAAGGCTGCGCACGGCGGGACAGAGTGAAAAACACCTGCAAGAGACTGGCCAGGCTGGCTCCGGCATCGTTGCTCCCCAGCCCATACAGTTTTCCGTTGCTCTCCAAACGAGGCGTGAAAGGATCTTTGCGCCATCCGCTCACGGGACGCACGGTGTCGATGTGTGAGTTGAGCAGCAAGGTGGGTTTATTCAGATCGAACATAGGACTGAGACACCACACATTGTTGCCCTGTCTGCCAGCAGTCATGCCTTGAAGTTCGATATAGTTCTGTAGGTAATCGGCCGCAGCAGTCTCTTCCCGACTGATTGACGGAATGGCAATCAGCGACTGCAACAGAGCCACGGCTTCAGAAGTGAGTATAGATACATCCATAATGTTAATGGTTAATGGTTAATTTCATCCCGAATGATCAACTTATCTGTTTCGGATTGCAAAATAAGCAAATTTACGCTTAACTGCCCCTATGTGGCCTTGTGTTTTCAAGCATTCTTTGGATTTTATAGTAATACAGAATTTATCCGCAAACCATTTTTGATTACAAACGCATCAGCCTGGCTGTATTTTCAACCGGCCTTCTTATGAAAACCGCTGTTAGTCGGTCAAACGATGGGGAGAAAGAGCCGCGTAATGCTTGATAGGGATTTGGCAAAAATCTACAGATATAGTGCCAAAGACTTTAACCGTCAGGTAAAGAACAACATTGAAAAATTCGAGCAAGACTTCATGTTCCAGTTGCCCGATAAAGAGTGCGAAATCTTGAGGCGCAAAAATTCCACCTCAAGTTGGGGCGCTTTCTACTATAATAGAATATACTGCCGCTGATATATGCGCAGCATATTGTGACGCCTGTGATTCATTTCCCTTGAAATCCTTAACAAACACCGCTAATGTATAGCAGATGTTATCAGGCAGGCATATATAGGCAACATCATTGTGAGCTGCAAGAACACCATTTTCATTGACAAAACCTGAGCCTGTCTTATGTGCTATAACAACCCCTTCTTTTTCAAGAAGTGGAGCTACTATCCTATCCATACCTGTTTTACTTTCCATCAATGTATTCTTAATGAAATTTTGTTTCTCGTCACTAATAAGGCTTTCTGTAAACAAACGATTCATCAATACTGCGGCACCAAGAGGAGATGTATAATTAGAGTAAGCTTTGTCATGGTCAGCTGACATTTCCTCTTCCGTGTAAACTATTTGAAAGCTCGAACGTGGAATGAGTTTCGCTATAAAACTGTCTGTTTGTGCAGTATTGAGCATATTCTTAAACATAAGATTGCTTGCATTATTGTCGCTTTGAATAAGAGCATAACGTAATAAATCTCTCACTGTTAAGGATATGACTGATGATGAATAATCTTTCATCATAGGGCTCCACGTTTTTGGATCAAGTTTTTCCCTATTTATCTTTATCAAAGTGTCAAGGGAAATACCTTTTTTATCAAAATCATTACAAAGAGCTAAAGCCTGATGAACCTTAAATACGCTCATCATTGGATAAATACTTTTGTTATTTACCTTAACCGTATCTATGTTATTAATAATAACCGCCACACCGATTTCACCAGGACAAGCCGAGACTATTTGAGAAATGCTATCAGTCAAAACATCTGTTAATGGAGGATTTGCGCTATCTTTTGTAGCTGATTTATGGAACAATGAAAATACCAAGATAAAGATGCAAACTAAAGCTATACACAAAACTACGATTTGTTTTTTTCTGCTTTTTCCCATGTTTATATTATTTGTATTTGTTTGACAGGATATTTATTTGCCGACAAAGGTATATAACTTTACGGAAAAATATGTTTATTCTCTATATAAAGTGCAGTGTAACACTTGAAAAAGTGAAATACACTACACTTTTTATTTTGCCTTTTTGCGGAAAACAAA